>NZ_CP067377.1:1500000-1670000 GCF_019565455.1 Flavobacterium oreochromis | reverse complement strand
CTTTAAATGAATGGCTGCTTCCAAGCCAACATCCTAGCTGTCGATGCAATCAAACCGCGTTTGTTCAACTTAGCATACATTTGGGGACCTTAGCTGATGGTCTGGGTTCTTTCCCTCTCGGACTTGGACCTTAGCACCCAAGCCCTCACTGCTGTGTATATTATATAGCATTCGGAGTTTGTCAGGAATTGGTAGGCGGTGAAGCCCCCGCATCCAATCAGTAGCTCTACCTCTATATAACTAGACCACAGCGCTGCACCTAAATGCATTTCGGGGAGTACGAGCTATTTCCGAGTTTGATTGGCCTTTCACCCCTACCCACAGATCATCCCAAGACTTTTCAACGTCAACGGGTTCGGACCTCCACTATGTGTTACCACAGCTTCATCCTGTCCATGGGTAGATCACACGGTTTCGCGTCTAACACTACTGACTAAAGCGCCCTATTCAGACTCGCTTTCGCTACGGATCCGCACCTGAAGTGCTTAACCTTGCCAGCAACGTTAACTCGTAGGCTCATTATGCAAAAGGCACGCCGTCACATCTTAATGATGCTCCGACCGCTTGTAAGCGTATGGTTTCAGGTTCTATTTCACTCCGTTATTCACGGTTCTTTTCACCTTTCCTTCACAGTACTGGTTCACTATCGGTCTCTCAGGAGTATTTAGCCTTAGCGGATGGTCCCGCCAGATTCAGACAGGGTTTCACGTGCCCCGCCCTACTCAGGATACCACTATTCTTTATATCCCTTACTTATACGGGACTATCACCCTCTTTGGTTAACCTTTCCAGGTTATTCTAATTCAGTTTACAAGAAATATTGTGGTCCTACAACCCCAATATTGCCGTAACAACATTGGTTTGGGCTAATGCGCTTTCGCTCGCCACTACTCACGCAATCACTTTTGTTTTCTTCTCCTCCGCCTACTTAGATGTTTCAGTTCAGCGGGTTCGCCTCCTATCGGATACTATGTCTTCAACATAGTGGGTTGCCCCATTGGGATATCTGCGGATCTATTCGTATGTGCCAATCCCCGCAGCTTTTCGCAGCTTATCACGTCCTTCTTCGCCTCTGAGAGCCTAGGCATCCCCCATACGCCCTTATTTTGCTTATTGTTTCTTTTTTAATTATAAATGTTAATTTATAAATGATGAATCAATTCATAATTCACAATTTAAAATTCACATTTTTTTGTGTTCTTTCTACTTGTTTGTATGTTTATCTCAATATGTCAATGAACTTTAATCAATTAACAATTATCAATTGATAATTATCATTTTTTTCGTGGAGAATATCGGAGTCGAACCGATGACCTCCTGCGTGCAAGGCAGGCGCTCTAGCCAGCTGAGCTAATCCCCCGTTTTTAATTTCAAAATTTAAATCTCAAATTTCAAAATTCAAGGACTCAACTTCTAAAATTTCCTTTTCTCTTAAAATACTTGTTAAAAGTAGTCCCAGGCAGACTCGAACTGCCGACCCCTACATTATCAGTGTAGTACTCTAACCAGCTGAGCTACGAGACTCTGTATTTTAAGTCTTTTTTTTTGAACTAACAGCGAGAGTAAGACCCTAGGTCTTTTTATGTCTCTAGAAAGGAGGTGTTCCAGCCGCACCTTCCGGTACGGCTACCTTGTTACGACTTAGCCCTAGTTACCAGTTTTACCCTAGGCAGCTCCTTGCGGTCACCGACTTCAGGTACCCCCAGCTTCCATGGCTTGACGGGCGGTGTGTACAAGGCCCGGGAACGTATTCACCGCAGCATGGCTGATCTGCGATTACTAGCGAATCCAGCTTCACGGAGTCGAGTTGCAGACTCCGATCCGAACTGAGAACGGTTTTATAGATTCGCGCCCACTTGCGTGGTGGCTGCTCTCTGTACCGTCCATTGTAGCACGTGTGTAGCCCAAGGCGTAAGGGCCGTGATGATTTGACGTCATCCCCACCTTCCTCACGGTTTGCACCGGCAGTCTTGTTAGAGTTCCCGACTTGACTCGATGGCAACTAACAACAGGGGTTGCGCTCGTTATAGGACTTAACCTGACACCTCACGGCACGAGCTGACGACAACCATGCAGCACCTTGAAAGACGTCCGAAGAAGGATCTATTTCTAAATCTGTCGTCTCCCATTTAAGCCTTGGTAAGGTTCCTCGCGTATCATCGAATTAAACCACATGCTCCTCCGCTTGTGCGGGCCCCCGTCAATTCCTTTGAGTTTCACTCTTGCGAGCGTACTCCCCAGGTGGGATACTTATCACTTTCGCTTAGCCACTCAGATTGCTCCAAACAGCTAGTATCCATCGTTTACGGCGTGGACTACCAGGGTATCTAATCCTGTTCGCTCCCCACGCTTTCGTCCATCAGCGTCAATTAACTCGTAGTAACCTGCCTTCGCAATGGGTATTCCATGTAATCTCTAAGCATTTCACCGCTACACTACATATTCTAGTTACTTCCAAGTAATTCAAGTTCTACAGTATCAATGGCCGTTTGATCGTTGAGCGACCAGATTTCACCACTGACTTATAAAACCGCCTACGGACCCTTTAAACCCAATGATTCCGGATAACGCTTGGATCCTCCGTATTACCGCGGCTGCTGGCACGGAGTTAGCCGATCCTTATTCTTACAGTACCGTCAAGCTCCCTCACAAGGGAGTGTTTCTTCCTGTACAAAAGCAGTTTACAATCCATAGGACCGTCATCCTGCACGCGGCATGGCTGGTTCAGGCTTGCGCCCATTGACCAATATTCCTCACTGCTGCCTCCCGTAGGAGTCTGGTCCGTGTCTCAGTACCAGTGTGGGGGATCTCCCTCTCAGGACCCCTACCCATCGTCGCCTTGGTATGCCGTTACCACACCAACTAGCTAATGGGACGCATGCTCATCTTGTACCGTTGGAACTTTAATAATTAAATGATGCCATTTAAAAATACCATGGGGTATTAATCCAAATTTCTCTGGGCTATCCCCCTGTACAAGGTAGATTGCATACGCGTTACGCACCCGTGCGCCGGTCTCAAAGGAGCAAACTCCTTCTACCCCTCGACTTGCATGTGTTAAGCCTGCCGCTAGCGTTCATCCTGAGCCAGGATCAAACTCTTCATCGTATTTTTTTGAGCTTGCGCTCTAGTTTTTTGACAAAGTCGCTAGTTTTCTTACTCTCTTAAATTTTGTTTGTCTTAATATCTCTATTAAAACGTGCTGTCAATCCAATATGTCTATGAACTTTTTCTTTACTTTTTGTCGCTTTTGACTTATCGTCTTAGCGGGTGCAAAGGTAAAATTTCTTTTTAAATTTGCAAGTGTTTTTTGAAAACTTTTTTTGAAGTAAGCTTCGAAAAACATCTTAACATTAACTTAAAGAACTTCGCTGTTGCGGGTGCAAAGATACTATCTTTTTTTTGTTTCTTGCAAGGTTTTGAGGTGTTTTTTTTATTTTATTTTATTACCAACTACGTATCAATAAGTTACGGATTTTTATCTTGTTTTTTTATTATTATTTTTAAATTTTGATGGGTTTTAAAGGATTTTATATATAATGAGTTATTTTTAATCGAGGGGTTTATGAATTAGAAATAGTTTTTCTTTTTTTAAAGAGGTATACTTTATATAGTGTTTTTAGATTGGAACTTTGTTTGTTTTAAATTTATTGTTTAGATGATCCTAAAACATTTTGACTCTTATTACATAGTGATTTTTCTAAGGTATATGTTGTAGTTACTTGAATGAAGGAAAATAATGAAAGGTTTATGAATTTTTATTGCTCTTATATTTTAATGAAGGGATTACTTTAAAATACAGTTATTATTTTTTAGACTTTATGTAAATTTAATTGCTTTCACAGGAGAAATTTTGGTTACTACATAAGAAGGAATAAGCATTACTAAAAGACAAATCAGGACTGTCCCTATATTTAGAAGAATAATAGCAACCCAATTAATATCCACAGGCGCAGTAGTAACGTAATAGTTTTCTGGATTCAGCTTTACTATTCCAAATTTTTGTTGAACAAACAAGAGTCCTACCCCTATAATATTTCCCCACAATAGTCCTTGCACAATCAGATGGACTGCGTTATACAAGAATATCTTCCTAATAGTCCAATTATCCGCTCCAATTGATTTTAAAATTCCAATCATTTGAGTTCTCTCAAGAATTAAAACTAATAATGCAACGATCATATTAATAGTAGCTACAATAATCATAATAATTAATATGACAATTATATTAAAATCAAATAATTTTAGCCACTCAAAAATATAGTAATATTTTTGAGCAATTGTTTGGGTATCTAATGCTTTTGTAGGATCCTCTTTATTTATGGTGTTATTGTAAACTTCAACTCCTTTTTGTTCAATTTGATTAAAATTATTTAAAAAAACTTCAAAAGCTCCCACTTCTGTATTTTTCCACTTGTTAATTCGTTGTATATGACGAATATCTCCTAAAACATATACAGCATCAAATTCTTGAAAGCCTGAATTATAAATCCCAACAATTTTAAAGGATCGGAGGTTGGGCAGTTTTCCTTCTTCTTTCATAAAAAGGTATTGCATTTGTCTCCTATTTTCAAAAAGAGTCGATTTGCTAAATATTCTGAAATGATAACTTCATTATTCACTTTAGATTTCACATTAGGCAATTTTCCTTGCACTAGATATTCTTTAATATTACCCCAATCGTATTCTTTTCCAACTCCTTTAAAAATAATTCCTTCAAAAGATTTTTCTGTTCTAATAATACCTGCTTTACTCGCTACTGCTTGTATGTGCTTAATACCTTCAACAGAATTGTATTTAGGATAGAAGTCTTGATTGGTTGATATAGGATTAAAACTAACTTGTGATTGGTTGTCATCAAAATTAGAAATTATTATATGACCATTAAATGCTGATACTTTTTGTCGTATTTTATTTTGTAAACCAACACCTGTTGCTACTGAGACGATCATCATTATCAAACCAATGGCAATAGCTGCTATGGCTATTTTTATAATTGGGGCGGATATATTACTTTTACGTTCTCTAGTTCGTATTAAACGATCGGCGATAAAAAATTCTAAATTCAATTGATAATGATTTACAAATTGGTTTTCAAAAATACATTTTTATTATTGCTTTTTACAATAATTGCTTGTGGAAATTGCAAAAAGAAGGTAATAGAAAGTAAAATGGATAAATTTAAAGAGAATAATAAATTACATAATAGTGAGGTTCAAAATAAAAGTATTTTAACAGGGGCTGACAACTCATCTCTTTATTTACCAATATTAAAAAACAAAAAAGTTGGAATCGTAACTAACCAAACGGGGATTTTACACGATAGAACCCATTTGGTTGATTTTTTAATTGAAAAAAAGATTAATTTGCAAAAAATATACGCTCCTGAACATGGTTTTCGCGGGACGGCTGATGCTGGGGAAGTAATTAAAGATGGTAAAGACATTAAAACTGATTTACCTATCATTTCTCTTTACGGAAATAACAAAAAACCTAAACCAGAACAATTAACTGGGATTGAGGTTATGATTTTTGATTTACAAGATGTTGGGGCTCGCTTTTACACTTATATTTCTTCATTACATTATGTAATGGAAGCCTGTGCTGAAAACAACATCCCTTTATTAGTTTTAGACCGCCCTAACCCCAATGGTAATATCATAGATGGTCCTATTTTAGAGAATGAATTTAAAAGTTTTGTTGGCATGCATCCAATACCTGTTTTACATGGGATGACAATAGGAGAATATGCTAAAATGATTAATGGTGAAAAGTGGCTTAAAAATGGTATTGAATGCTCGTTGAAGGTGATCCCTTGTAAAAATTATAAACGAGAAATGGTTTATGATTTACCTATAAAACCATCTCCTAATTTACCGAATGCTCAAGCTATTAACTTATATGCCTCTTTATGTTTTTTTGAAGGTACTAATGTAAGTGTTGGGCGCGGTACTGATAAACAATTTCAAATTTATGGCTCACCGTATTTAACGGGTAATAATTTTAAATTTATCCCTATTCCAAATTTAGGTGCCAAAGATCCTGTTTGGAATGGAAAAACTTGTTACGGAGAGGATTTAAGCGAAATAGAAAAAGTAAAACAACTTGAACTAAAATGGTTGATAAAAGCATATAAAGAGAATTCTACAACTATGAATCCTTTTTTTAATGATTTTTTTCAAAATTAGCAGGAACAAAAAAACTTCAAGAACAAATAGAAAAAGGAGTTTCTGAAATAGAAATTCGTAAATCTTGGAAAAAAGGGTTAACCCATTTTAAAAGCATTAGAGCAAAATATTTAACTCCAGAATACTAGAAAAATAAAAGTCCCCTTTTTTAAATTAGAAAGGGGACTTTATCTTTATTAATATGTAATTTTTCTATCCAAATAATCTTCTTAAAAAACTTCTACTTTCTTCTTCTGTCATTACTTTTTCTTCAAAGTTGGGATTGCTATACTTATCCATTATATATCGAATATATTCTACATATGTTTTCCCTTCTTTTTCCAAGAATCCTTTTAAATAGTTTTCTCCCCCATCTGCTCCATAAAACTCTTCTAGTTTTCTGATTCTATGGTATAGAGGTTCTATTTCTTTTTTAACTAAATCTTCAGGAACTGCTACTCTTCTTGCTTGATATCCTTTGTTTCCATCAACAATATCAAAATCAGTTAAAACCCAGTAATATTCACCAGACTTAGCCATATTTTTAACAATACCATAAAAATTTTCTCCTCTTTTAAGGTTATCCCATAAGATTTTGAAAATGGCTTTAGGCATATCAGGATGTCTAATTACATTATGAGGTTGCTTTAATAATTCTTTCTCGGTGTATCCGGAAACATCTAGGAAAACATCATTTACAGACACTATAGTTCCATATTGATCTGTCTTACTAACAATCGTTCTTGATTTATTCCAATTGACTTCTCTATCAACAGGAATAGGTTTTGCATTATTCGACATTAACATTTTTTAAAAACTATCAAATTTTCAAAAAAATAACACACAAAAAACATGATAAATATCATGTTTTTAAAAAAATAATTTTAAAAAATACATTTTACAAATAAATTCGTATATTTAAATATGATATTCTTTTTTTTAAAGCATAAAAATGATTATTTTAAAATTTTATTATTAATAAATAATATTTTTCCTCTATTGTTTTAATCATAAATCTATAAGGAAATTTTTTTTTTCATTTCTTCAACTATATTGTAGGCTGCTGGACAAATAGCTAGGTTTTTCAAAGTTAAGTTTGTTATTTGCTGAAATTTTTTTCGATCTGTATGCGGAAATTCTCTACATGCTTTCGGACGTACGTCATATATCATACAGTAATTTTCAGTATCTAAAAAAGTACATGGTAGTTTTTGTAGTACGTAATCGTTATCTTCATCTATCCGAAGATACTGACCTATAAACTGTTGTGGTTTTAAACGAAAATATTTTGCTATTCGTTCTATATCTGCTGTGGTAAACAATGGTCCTGTTGTTTTACAACAATTAGCACATTTTAAGCAATCTGTTTTTCCAAATTCAATATCATGTAATTCCTGCATTACACAATCTAAATTTTTAGGAGTTTTCTTTTTAGCTTATCAAAATATTTTTTATTTTCATTATGCTTATCTTTGGCAAGCTTACTGAGTTGGTTTAATTCTGGTTTCAATTTTTGGATTTCAAGTTAGACCACAAAGTTAAAGAAACTTAAAAAGTAGAACCTTAATCTTTATATAAAATGCTTGATTTATTTGGAAAAGCTCTATTAGACTATCAGACTAATAACAATCCTGAATGTATTATTACTGAAACTAACATATCGGAAGAGGATGAAATGGAGATTGGTTATCTTTTTAGATCATTTGAGGAAATGCCTAAATTAGAACAAGAAGCATTAAAATTAAGCAAAGGAAAGGTGTTAGACGTAGGTTGTGGAGCGGGTAGTCATAGTTTGTATTTACAAGAAAAAGGCTTAAATGTAACGGCTTTAGATATTTCTAAACGGGCAGTAGAAACTTGTAAGCTAAGAGGTCTTCAAAATTCAATTATTGGGAATTTAATTAATTTTGAAACTGAAGATAAATTTGATACTATTTTACTTTTAATGAATGGTACTGGTATTTTTGGAACATTAAAGGAAACTTCTAAATATCTCAAAAAATTAAAAGATTTATTAAGTAAAGATGGTCAAATATTTATTGATTCTTCTGACATCATTTATATGTTTGATCAAGATGAAGAGGGTGCTTATGAAATTCCTGCTAATGGTTATTATGGCGAATTAATTTTTACAATACATTATAAAGGGGAAACGGAAGATTCTTTTCCTTGGCTTTATATGGATTATAATACATTACAAAATGCTTGTCATGCTAATGGGTTAATGTGTGAATTAATTAAAGAAGGGGAGCATTTTGATTATTTAGCAAAAATTACGAAGTGATATATAGGAATTAAGGAAACATTTAATTTACGTGTTTTAATATTCTCTTCAAAACTATTTTTATAATAATGATAGATTAAAAGAGGGTATCCAAAAGTTTAGAATCTTTCAATTCAAACAAAGGGAGAAATCACATAATATAATTAATTCAAGTTGCTAGTTGATTGATTTACTTAATTGTAATCCGAATACAAACAATGTTAGTTTTATTAGAAATCCATCCAAGGTAACAGTATGTATGGTTCTTGGAAATAATTTTTTAATATCGCTGATAGTTGTTTCTACTCTTTTTCTCATTTTTAATTTCTCTATTTTTTGTTCTAAAGTATCGATTCTTTTGGAATTAGATTTTCGTTGAATTTTTAAAGAAATACATTTTCTTTCAAAAGCAGCATCTTCCAAACCATAATCTAAATAAGCACTATCGCCATAAATTGAGGCTTCAACAGGTAATTTATCTATCATTTTCCCAAGAGCTTTTGCATCAGCTGTTTTTCCTGGTGTGAAATGAAAAGCAATTGGAATTCCATCTTTTGTAGTTACTAATTGTACTTTAACTCCATAAAAATAATTTCTCATACTGGCTGTGTATCCTCTCCACTTCTTTTCTTTTACTATTTTACAATTTGCGATTCTCATATTATTACATATAGCAACTGGAAAAGAATCAATGATATACTGCATTTCGCAGCAAAAATCTTTAAAATAACAACTTACAATTTCAAACAATTCATAAAGAAGCTTCCCTATTTTATGAAGACGTCTGTTAAATCTGCTTTTTTCTAACATATTAGGAATAAATCCATATTGCTTCATAAATTGGATAGCGGAGCTATGATTACCATAAAAACTTGTTGAAGAAACAATTGCTGTTAGAATAATCTCGCTATCACTTACTTGTCTTCTTATATCTTCTTTATGGTTAATTCCTTGTAAAATATCATCAATTAAACAAAAAATTGAAATAATTTTGTCTTTGCAAAGCATTGGTTTTGTTTATTGGTCAGCAAAACAAATTTACTTAACCTTTGCTTTGTTTTTTAATTTCATAACTAGCAACTTGAATTAATTATTAGACTTCTCCCTTTGCTGGGACTACAAACTTTACCTAGCTTTGGACGCTTTTTTTATACTTTAATGGTTACTGATAAAGTAAATAAAACTCGGACTGGTTTTCCATCTTGATCTCCCGGTGTCCATTTAGGGCAAGTATGAAGAACTCTGACTATTTCCTGTGCTGTTCCGTAACCTAAATCATTAATAACTTTAATGTCTGAAATACTTCCATCCGTTTCAACTATAAAAGTCACTTGAAGAATACCTCCTGCAAAGTTTTCATCACTTGGTGGTGAAAAATTTTTACCAATAAACTTCATTAACTCATTATTTCCTCCTGGGAAAACAGGTTGATTTTCAACATTATCAAATGGTATAGGAGTGGATTTAACAATGCCATTTGAAGAAGATTGAGCCAATGATATTTGACAAAACCATAAAATAATAAATACGATTAATTTCTTCATAGTAACAGTTTTTGGGATTAATACTTCGTTACACATTTCTTTAGACTTTTTATCAAATAAAAAATCTTTTGATTTTTTTCTGTAATAACAAAAAAGCTAGAAAACCTTTTTACAAACAAAAGTATAATTGTTTTCTTAAATTCCCAAATACTAATCAATTTTATAATAAAATAATTACGGAATATTTAAATATTTATGTGTCTGTAGTGAAATTTTCCATTTAGGATTTTTCATTACATAATCTATTATAAGGGGTAATACTTCTTCTTTTTTACTCCATTCTGGTTGCAAATATAATTTTGCATTAGGATTTGTTTTTAATGCTTGTTCTTCAGCAAATTGAAAATCGTGTTTATTGTAGATTATCATTTTAAGCTCATGTGCTTTATCATAAGCCTCTTGAACAGGCAACTTTGTCTTTTTAGGTGACAAACAAAACCAATCCCATTTGCCTGTAACAGGATACGCTCCAGATGTTTCGATATGTACACGAAGACCTGCTTGCTTTAATTTTGCAGTCAAGGGTTCCATATTCCAAGTCAATGGCTCTCCTCCTGTAACAACAACAGTATTAGCATATTTTTTTGCTTTTTCGACTATCAGTGAAGTTTTAGTTGGGGGATGTAATTCTGCATTCCAACTTTCTTTAACATCGCACCAATGGCAGCCTACATCACAACCACCAATTCTGACAAAATAAGCAGCGGTACCTGTATAAGCTCCTTCTCCTTGTATTGTATAAAATTCTTCCATTAAAGGAAGCATATCTCCTTTATTTACAGCCAACTGTATTTCTTTACTTAACATATTTTTTACTAAAAGGGACTTGCAAATATACGTAAAATTAATACCTTTTTTAGAATAAATGAAAAAACCGACAACTTATCTAAATTGCCGGCTTTCAAATACTTTTCTATATAAGATTATTTAGCAATAGTATTTTTAATATTAATAGCATCTACATCTGCTGGATCTAAAGCTAAGGATTTGGCAACATATTCATTTGCTTTTACCTTATCTGTTTTAGCATAAAAACGAGCTACTTCATTATAAGCTTCAATTAATTTAGCTTTATTTTTTTCTACTATATCGCCTCCTTTGTTTAATACAACTTTAGCAAATTCATCATAACTAGCAACCATTTGGTTTTTAGCATTTGGATCCATTAATAAAGCATTTACACGTGCTCTATAGATATGCGCATCTTGAGTTGTAGGTGATTTAGTAATTACAGCTGCAAATGCTTTATCTGCTTTTTGCAACTGAACGATATCATATGCTTTAGCTCCTTCTGCTACATTATGGAAATACAATGAATACCCTAAAAAGAAGTTATCATATAAATAATTTTTAGAAGCTGTATTATTAATAGCTACTTCATACACCCCTGAAGCATATTTATATAATTTTCTATCAAAATAAATTTTACCAATTTCATTCAATCTTTCTGACATTGATTTATCAAGTTCAACAGCTTTACTCAAATTCAATAATGCTTGTGTATATAAGGCTTCATCAACTACTGGTTTAACCCCTTCTGCTGTAACTGGAATTGCTTTTTTTAATTGTGCCATACCTAAGTATAAGTAGTCAATAGCTATTAGTTTACTAGATGGATTTGTTGTAAATTTAGTTAAGGCATCAACTGCTGAATCTATATTTCCATTTTCATAAGCAGAATAGCCTAAATAACGGAAAATTTTAGGATTTACTTTATCCATTTTAGCCATTTCGTTTGCTTCTTTTTCTAACGATTTGTAATCTTTCGCGATTACAAGAAAATCTGCATGACGCATACGAGAAGCTAATGAATAGTCTGTCAAGCTCATATATTTTTCGTAATATTCTAATGACTTATCTGTATATTCTTTGAATTTAGCTTTGTCATTTTGTTGTAAAGCCCATCCAAAATAGATTTCGGCTAATTCTCTATAAGCTGGTCCATAAGACGAATTAATAGTTAACACTTCATCAATGGCTGATTTTGCTTCATTAAAGGCTTTAGCTCCTTTTAATAATACTCCTAATTGCATCTTAGCTCTTAATAAAGTATTATCTGCTTCATATGCTCCACGGTATGCAGCATAGGCCTCATTTTGACTTTTCAAACCATAATAGGCATCACCTAAAGCTAATAGAGTCTGCGCATCATTCATATTGATTGCTTTAGCTTTGCTCAATACTTCGATTGCTTTGGTATAATTAGGATTTACAGAATTAGTATATGCTTTCCCTATATAAACAAATTGCTCTAAATCTTTTTTCTTCATGTTAGCCGTAGCTTGATCAAAATTAAATTGAGCTGCTTGGACATTAACGTTATCTAAATCAATTTGACCTAATCCTATATAGTTAAATATACCTCCGTCTTTTTTTGTTAAAGCGGATTGAAAAACAGTTTTAGCTGAGTCTTGATATGTCTGACGTAAATAAACATTTCCTAATAAAAAAGCTGCCTTACCATTTTCAGGATTTGATTTAATAACAGCTTTTAGTATTGATTTTGCTTTTTCATATTGTTCTGCATCAATTGCTTTTTTAGCACTTTCTACATCTTGAGCAAAAACACCGGCACTGATTGCAAAAAAAGCAGTACTGAAAAATTTTATTTTATTCATTTTCTTTACAATTAATTATTTTCTTCTTTTTCTTCTACTTCCTTACGGATTATTATATTTCTACTAGGCATTCTAACAGGTGCTAATCCTGACTTTAAAACTATTCGCTGCCCTAACTCACCTGCTACAAATGAAGCAAATCCCATGCCTAAACCGGAAGTTCCTTGATAATTTAATATTTTTATTTTTCTACTATAAGGATAACTACCAGATCCTAATAAATCTTGACTTGGGATAACAAATGTACCATTCTTAGTCTTTAATTCCAAGACCTTAACACTTTCTACTATTTTTTGAAAATCAGGCATTGGTTGCGTTATCCAATTTATACCTATAACACCTATAGCATTAGGGTTCTTTGAGACAAACTTAATAACTTCATTATTAGTTGAAAGAGAAAAAAGATTGTTTTTTGGTAAACTTTTAAGCTTAGCTAAATCCATTAAGTATCTAACTGTACTTGAATTTGCATTATCAAAAACTAAACTCTTTATTTTTGATGGTTTTCCTTTTAAGAAGCTTAATAATTCTTCTTCTTCGATTTTAAAATTAGAATTAGTAGGATGCCCTATAAAAGCAATACCATCTATAGCAAAATCAGTTATTTTACCTTTTATACTACTTTTAGAAAATTTTCGAGTTTCACTTGTAGTCAATTCCCTTGTCAATATTGCTAAATTATTTTTTCCTTCTGACAATAGTTTTACTATTTCTCGCTCTGGTTTAGGCAGTAACTTTATTTTAGCTTGATATTGATTTTCAAAAATCATTTGATGATCTTCAACTAAAGGATAAACTGTTTCATCTACTAGTATAGTGGCAGTACCAGTTAATATAGTTTCTTTTTCTTCTTTATTACCAAAGTAGCAGCTAATAAAAAAAAACAGAAGTAAGCAACAAGCCTCCAACTAAATATTTTAATTTCATAGGTATAAATTTATTAATTACAGTTTACGTATCTTCTTTAATTATTTTATATTTTTTAAAACTTTGGCTAGTTTTTTTATTGAATTTCATGCTCGCTAAAGGTTTAAAAAAGAGATTTAGCACAACCTAAAAAACAATGATTATTTAATATTCTTAAAAATTATTGATAAAAATAAAAACTTATCTTTTATTTTTTAAATAGCATGTTATCATTTTTAAATAAATTTAAGATATTAACTATTACTACTCTATTAATTATTTTATAGTAAGAAGGGTATAATTTAGTCTAAACTTTAGATTTAAAATTATATAAATTTTACTTTTTGAAATAACGTATAAAACGAAAAAAAGCGTAAATAATAATTGCTATACCTAAAGTTACTCGATAACCTGTTGTTAATGGAAGTCGTTCTATTAATCGATCCCAAAACAAAACCATTAATCCCATAACTAAATAAATAAAAAAGAAGAAAATACCTAAAACAAGAAGAAATCGCTCTTGGAGCGATTTCTTCCCTTGCTTATTTGAATATTTTACATTCATCTATTCAGCTCTAATATCTAGTAAGATTGGCAAACTATATCTTACACGGATTTTTTTACCGTTTTGCTCACCAGGTCTCCATTTAGGAGCACTTTTCAACATACGAATAGCCTCAGCTCCTGTTCCGTATCCTAAGTCTCTTACTACTTTAATATCTGTTAGAGTTCCGTCTTTTTCTACTACGAATTCAACAAAAACTCTACCTTTTAAGTCCGTATCAACTTCTGGAGTGCGGTAATTTCGTTGTACGTATTTCATAAAACCATCATTACCACCTGGAAATTCAGGTTGTACTTCGATACCTGCAGAGCTATAAACTTGGTTGTCTTCTTCAACCACTTTTACCACTTCATCATTGTTACCTGTTGGAGCATCGATTTGAACCTGTGCATCTTTGTCTCCTTTTTGGTCTTTTTCAGCAATGTTCTTATCTTTTAACTCTTCAATAGTTTTAATTTCTTCTGTCACCTTTTTAGCTTCCACAACTTTAGGTTCTACGAATTTTACTTCGTCTACTTTTGGTTTTGGTGGTTCTGGCTTTTTTTCAGGTGGCGGCGGCGGCGGCGTATTTTCTTTTGGCTTAGTCATATCCACCAATACTACTTTTTCATCTATGGTAGCGTCATCTCCTCCTTTTGGGATCATGCTTATAAGCAACGGAGAAGCTACTGCTAACGCAAAGAATGAACCTCCGATTATTAATGCTCTGATTGACGTTTTAGAATTTTCTTTACGCAACTCATAAGCACCATACTTTTTGTTACGCCCTTCAAAAACTAACTCTAACCATTGCGATTTATACAAATCTAATTTCATATCTTCAATTATTAGAACTTAGTTAATTACTTTTTTAATATTGCCTTTTCTTGTGCTGTTATATCAACTACAGCATAAGTTGGGACTTTACAAATTGCCATTTCATCTAGGATATCAACCATATTTCTATAGTTAGCTTTTTTATCCATTTTTATGATTACAATTAAACCTTTTTGAGGATCATTATATTTAGCTGGAACTGACTGTACTTTTTTAGCAATTTCTTGACGAATTCCTGCTTTACCGTACGTAGCCTCTTTAGGTCCTTCAAAAGGAGCATCTACTCGACCATAATACCATTTAATTTTATTATTTTCACCTAATAAAACAGTCATAGTACGGTCATCTGCTACTTCAATATTATCCTTCTTTTCTTCAGGTTTATCGTTTTTATCCGGCATACCTAAGTTCATAGACTGAGGCTTAGACAATGACGTAGTCAACATGAAGAAAGTAATCAATAAGAAAGCTAAATCTACCATTGCAGTCAAATCCACTTTTGCATTGGATTTTTTACTTCTTACCTTACCACTTCCTTTTTGCCACCTCCATCGCCGGAGTCGTTTAATTCTGCCATTTCTTTTTCTTATATTATATAATTAGAAATCACTACTACGTAAACCAGTTACAAGATTAAAACTATTTACATCTTGTTTCTGTAATACATCCATTACTCTTTTGATAGCTGGGTACTCTAATTTAGCATCTCCTTTGATAGCAAATTTCAAGTCCTCATTTCTCAACTCAGCACTAGCTGAACGAGCATTAAATATCCATCTAGCTAACTCATCTTTCTTTTCATCAATAGAGTCCATTGGAATTCCTGGTTGTAAACCATCTTTGTTTCTGTCAGAGCTTGACATTGCAATGATTTGTTTTAAGTTCCCCATTGGTACTCCAAATCCATCAATTAAAGAAAAACGTTGTTTTTCTGCATCGGTAAAGTTGATTCCGTATTCTTGCCCCATTAATTCTAATGATCTTAAACGAATTTCACGGTCTTTCATTCCAATGAACACTTTACCTTTACCTACTGTTAAGGTTACTAAACCAGTTTCAGGTAATTTAGTTTGCACCGTTGAATTAGGTGTATCTACCTGCAAAGGTTCTGGTTGTTTAGCTGTAGCAGTAAGTATAAAGAACGTAAGCAATAGGAAGGCTACGTCACACATTGCTGTCATGTCGATTGCTCCTGCTGATTTACGTGATTTTCCTTTTGCCATAATTATTTTATTCTTTAAAAAATTATGTCTTTAAATTATTTTAAAGAACCTTTAAATCTTCTGTAAGTGTTAACGATAGTGTTAGCAGCTTCATCAATTGAATATGTTAATGTATCAATTTTAGAAGTAAAATAGTTATAAGTTACGATTGCTAAAGCAGAAGTAGAGATACCAGTAGCTGTATTAATAAGAGCCTCAGAGATACCTACTGCTAATGCTGCTTGGTCAGGAGTTCCTGAAGTAGCTAATGCACTGAAGGCCTTGATCATACCAGATACAGTTCCTAATAAACCGCCTAAAGTACCTAAAGCAACCATAGTAGATATAATTGTCATGTTCTTTTCTAACATTGGCATTTCTAAAGCTGTAACTTCTTCAATTTCTTTATGAATTGTTTCAGTAGCTTCTTCTGAAGTAAAACCTTCAGCTTTTACTTGATTGTATTTTACTAAACCTGCTTTGATTGCATTAGCAACTGAACCTTGTTGTTTGTCACAAGCTTCAATGGCTCCGTTAATGTCTCCTTGGTTAACATTAGCTTGTACAGCTTTCATAAAAGCATCTAAATTACCTTTACCTGCAGCTTTAGAGATAACCATTAAACGCTCAAAAGAGAAAACAACTACCATTAATAACATACCTAATAATACTGGTACGATAAATCCTCCTTTATAAACTGTTCCTAAAAAGTTGTGAGGGTGACCTGTTTCTGAATTACCTCCTTCAAAGTTTCCAGAAGCTCCCATTATGAATTTCCACACAAAAATACCTACTGCAATACATGCAAGAATAATGATTCCTGAGTATGAAGCACCACCTTTAGACTTCTCTTCTTTTTTTACATTAACGTTGTTTGCCATTTTTTTAAAATTTAAATTTTCTAATTGATTAATTAAATCTCGTATTATTTTTGAGTAATAATGCTGGCAAATTTAATTTTTTAGCTGATATAAAAAAACTTTTTTTACTTTTCCTGAGTTTTATTAATTTTTATTCTATCAAACAAAATCAAAAAAAAATAAGATTTTCTCACCAAACAAGTCTTTTAAAACTATTTTTTTAATAATAATCAGGAAAATAATCCATTTTTTAAAGAATTTCTAAAAATAAAAGTTTTCATTAAAAAATCAAAAAAAAAGACATAATTATCACCAAACAAAGAGAAAAAATGGTTTAAATAGACTCTTTATATTCCCTTTTGAAACAAAAAAGAATAACTTGCAGTCTATTAAGAAGTCTGTTATGAATATTTTGGAAAATTTTAAAGAAGATATCACAAATGGTTACCAATGTAAAGGGAATCATATTATTCTTGGAGGATCTATTTTTGAAAAGGAAGCTTATGCTATTCCTGTTAAGATCCCCCTAAAAACATTGAATAGACATGGTTTAATTGCAGGAGCTACAGGTACTGGAAAGACAAAAACTATACAATTATTATCAGAACAACTATCACAAAACGGAATTCCTGTTTTAATGATGGATATAAAAGGTGATTTTTCTGGAATTGCAAAAGAGGGGGAATTAAAAGATTTCATTAAAGAACGACACGAAAAAATTGATATACCTTTTGAGCCGAAAGCTTTTCCTGTAGAATTATTAACTTTATCTAACCAAGAAGGTGTCCGATTACGAGCAACTGTTTCGGAGTTTGGTCCTGTTTTATTTTCTCGAATTCTGGATTTAAATGAAACTCAAGCAGGGGTTGTATCTGTCATATTTAAGTACTGTGATGATCATAAAATGCCTTTATTAGATTTAAAGGACATAAAGAAGGCAATGAATTTTATCACAGAAGAGGGAAAGGATGAAATAGCAAAAGAATATGGAAAAATATCTACTGCTACTACAGGCACTATCCTTCGCAAAATAATAGAATTAGAACAACAGGGAGCAGATATTTTTTTTGGTGAAAAATCTTTTGAGATTGAGGATTTAATGCGCGTTAATGAAGAAGGACATGGTTATATTAACATTATCCGTTTAAATGATATTCAGGATAAACCAAAACTTTTTTCAACCTTCATGATGAATCTTTTAGCTGAGATTTACAATAATATGCCTGAAAAAGGAGATCTTGAACAACCTGAACTAGTTGTTTTTATAGATGAAGCACATCTCATATTTAATGAAGCAAGTAAAGCATTGCTAGATCAGATCGAAACAATTATTAAACTAATTCGTTCCAAGGGTATTGGTGTTTATTTTATTACACAAAATCCTACTGATATTCCCAAAGGTGTATTAGCACAATTAGGATTAAAAATTCAACATGCACTTAGGGCTTTTACTGCTAATGACCGCCAAGCTATAAAACAAACAGCTGAAAATTATCCCGAATCTGAATATTACAAAACAGATGAAATCCTAACCTCATTAGGAATAGGTGAAGCATTAATAACGGCTTTAAATGAAAAAGGGATCCCAACTCCCTTGGTAGCATGTATGTTACGTGCTCCTGAAAGCCGAATGGATATACTAACAGATAGAGAGATAAAAGAAATTAACTCTAATTCAAAATTAGTTTCAAAATATGCTGAAACAGTTGACAGAGAAAGTGCTTATGAAATTTTAACTAAAAAACTAGAAGCTATTTCAAATGAAGCCAATGCAACCAATCAGACTAGTAAAAAAAAACCAAGAAAGTTCAATGGGAGAAACAATTGCTAAATCAGTCTTAAAAGTCGTTACAAGTGCTACTTTTATTCGTGGAGCATTTAATGTTTTAATGAAAGTTATGAAGAAATAATATTTTTAGGATCTCTTTTTTATTTTCAGCAATAAGCACAAAAATTTAAAAATTGAGATCCTAATTACTTAGTTATATATGAAAGGATACATCACAATAGGATTATTAATATTATCTAATGTCTTTATGACATTAGCTTGGTATGGACATTTAAAGTTTAAAGAATTAAAATGGTTTGAAAATGCTGGTTTAATCAGCATTGTTTTTATAAGTTGGGGAATGGCTTTATTTGAATATTTTTTTCAAGTTCCTGCTAACCGAATTGGTTTTCAGGGCAATGGTGGTCCTTTTAGTTTACTTCAATTAAAAATAATTCAGGAAGTGATAACATTAATTATTTTTGTTGTTTTTTCTCTTTTATTTTTTAAAAATGAAAGTTTGAGACTGAATCATTTAATTGGAATGTGTTTTTTAGTTTTAGCGATTTATTTTGTTTTTAAAAAATAAAAAAAGATGAAAGAGAAGAATTATTTTATACAAAAATCTCCTTTTATAATTTCTACAACGGATGGAAAATTAATAGAGGAACATCATGGCAGAATCGCTACTAACAATTCCGAAATTTCTATTACTCACATGATCGCACCACCCGGCTGGAGCGAACCTTTTCAAACTCCTGAATTTGATGAATATACTTATATTATTTCGGGCAAAAAACAATTTATCATTGAAAATGAATTGATTATACTAGAAGCTGGACAATCTATTAGGATTAAAAAGAATACTCGTGTACAATATTCTAATCCTTTTGAAGAATCTTGTGAATACATTGCTATTTGCAAACCTTCTTTTTCAATGGATAATGTACATCGAGAAGAAAAATAAAGGTATCTAAATTTTTACAATTTTGTTTCATTTGGGTTGAAGAGAAAATCATATAGTATTATTTATAGAGCTTTCTCTAGTATAGAATTGACAAATATTGTTTTTTACTTTTCAAATACCTTCATTAACTAATATATTTTAGCGTTATCAAGTAAGGCTATAATTTTTTGTTCTACCTCTAACGAATTCCAACGACTATCAATATCTGGCATTTCCATAATCTCCTCCATGATAGCATTTTGAAAATCTCCTATTGCTAATGCTTCTGAGTAAGGTTGCGTACTGAATGTTACACGACTGTATAGAGGCATCCATTTTTCAGGATGTTTATCTGAAAACCATTTTTCAATTTTCTTTTGGAGTAAGAATTTTTCATCAGCTGTTTTCGTACTCATTTCTACAAAATTTCGTCTAGAAAGTTCTGCTATGGCATCTGCATTAGGCTTACGTGATTTTTCATATTCTTTAAAAATTGTTTCCCAATCATCACCATATAATTCCATTTTTTCTGCTAAAACTGTAATATCTTCAAAACCAGCATTCATTCCTTGTCCATAAAAAGGAACAATTGCATGTGCTGAATCGCCGACTAATGCTACTTTATCTGTATGAGTCCAAGGAAAACATTTCATCATTACTAAATAACTAGTGGGATTTTTGAAGAAATCTTGAACTAAATCAGGAATCACATCTTTGGTATCAGGGAAATATTCTGCAAAAAAATCAATTAATTGTTTTTCTTCTTTTAAAGAATCAAAAGAATTTATTCCTTCAAAAGGCATAAATAAAGTACAGGTAAAGCTTCCATCTAAATTAGCTAATGCCATTAACATAAATTGCCCTCTAGGCCATATGTGCAAGGAATTTTTATCTATCTTATGGGTCCCGTCTGGATTAGCTGGTATATGTAATTCTTTGTATCCAATTTTCATAAATTCTTGAGAATAGTCAAACATACTCTGGCGTTGCATCCTATGACGAATACGAGAAAAGGCTCCATCTGCCCCAAACACCTTATCATATTTTAATTCCTGCCATGTTGTTCTCTCGTCTTCTCCTATATATAAGGTGGCATCTATTAAATTTACATCCCAAATCTTATGTTCAAATTTAAACTCTACCCCAGCTTCTTCTGCTAGATCAATCATTTTTCTATTTAATACTGATCTAGAAAGTGAAAAAATTGCTTCTCCATCTTTACCATAATATTGATAATTGAGTTTTCCGTCTTGCATATGAATAGCTCTTTTATCTACTGGAATGCCTATATTTCTTATAGCGTGATTTAGACCAACTTCTTCTAGAGCTTTCCATCCTCTATCTGACATTACTAAATTGATAGAACGTCCTGAAAATTCAACAGTACGCATATCAGGACTTCGGTCAAAAACATGTACCGTATGCCCGTTTCTTTTTAAATAGATTGCTAATAAAGTTCCTACTAAACCAGAACCAATTATAGCAATTTTTTGAGGAGTCTGCATTTATTTTTTTATAAAAGAATTTGCAAATTTATAGTATTCGAACAGAAAAACATGAATGTTTTTCATCTTATTATTTTTTGAATATTAACTTAGTTGATTTAGATTCTATCTCTTTTTTATTGAGTAACATTTTTCTAAATTTCCCATCAATATACATTTGGGCTTGATCATTATAATGTTTACTCATAGGATTCCCTGATTGTCCTGTTGGTAAAATACTTAGGGAATTTTCTATATCTGCAAAATCTATAACTCGTCTAGTAGAAGGACCTGCTGAGATTTCATAATGATCTTGATCCGTATAATAAAACATTACATTATTAATTACTTCGTTACTTCCTGGCGCTTGAAAAACACCTATATTAAAGAATGGACGGAATAAAGCAAGACTTCCTATAGGATGTTTATATTCTACTTTATGCACCTTACCCCATTGCCAATCAGTTATTGTTCTTCCTAATTGACTGACTAAATTATCTAAGGCATTTTTAAATGATTTTGTTAGTATATCTTTTCTTGACTCTTTTTTATGAGGTGTTGTAATGTCATCCCACCAGATAGATTGTTCTAAACGGCTTTGATTATCTATACATTGTTTTGCTACATGAGTTTTTATAAATTGTTTAAATCCTAATTCACCCATCTCATCTTGATAAGTATTTTTTAAATAAAAATAAATCCATTTGTTATAAATAGTAGGTGCTATATCTGAAACGTTATTAGTCCCTTTCCAATTTTGCAAGATAAGTAGTGCTTCTTTTTGTATTGGGTCAAGCTGATTTTTATCTATCCATTGGGCAAAATTATGTGCAACCGTAGCACTAACTACTGAGGTATGATCATTTAGCATTTTAGAAAAATCTTCTTTAGACCATTTTGTTTTAGATTCTAAAAGACTAACAATTCTTTTCGCTCGATCTTCTGGTAGATAGTAGCCTGGATAGGAATATCCATCAATTTGATTTGTCATATTATTAGCTGAATAAACATAATTCCAAGACGGATTAATCGCTCTTGGATTTTTATCAAAATTTAAAAATTCTAATTGATCATCAACACCGTTATTTGCATCTAAAATATAATTTGGGTTAACTCCTTTTTTAAATTTATATAGTTTACCTGATGTTTGCCAAGCAAAATTATTTTCTGCATCGCCATACATAATATTTAAGCCTGGAGCTGCAATATAGGATATTCCTTTACGAAAATCATCTAAATTTTTAGCATGACTTAAAGCATAAACAGCATCTAAAATTTTATTCTCGCTTTGCGTATAAACCCAATAAAAGGAAATAGGGTCTGATGGGTTAAAATCTTTTAAAATCCCATTTAATACAACACCATGATGCGTTTCTTTTAAGTTTAGAACAACAGTAGTCGTATCTTTTATTTTTATTTTTTCTTGTCGATTTTTAAATTCTTTATATCCGTTAGGTGTTTTATATTGTTTTGGATTTTTAGGATTGAGTTTTTCTTGATAAAAATCAGCATCATCATTTTCAAACATGGTTAATCCATAAGCATATTTACGATTATGTCCTAGTAGTGGAAATGGTACTCCGGCGAGGAAATAACCATAAATTTCATGTTCAGGAGAATACATATGTGCTTCATACCATGTTCCTGGTTGTGAATAACTAATATGTGGATCGTTAGCAAAGAGTACTTTTCCTGATTTTGATTTTTTAGGTCCTACTATCCACGAATTACTACCTATAAAAGGAGGAAAAGGAGAATTATCTATTAAATCAGCTACTGCTTTAGATGCTTGAATATAGGTATCTATTGCTTGATTATTATTTGTTTTAATTTTAGTTAAATTGTAGGATAGATCTACTCCTAATTCTTTCATATAATTAGGTCCTAACTTATTTCTTAAATCGGTCATCAAAGGATCTGTTCGCTGTGCACAAGCAAAGCTAAAAGCCATATATCCCATTGTATTATACACATCTCGAAGTGTAAAAGGTTTTTTTTCTATTCCTAATAAGGTAAATTCTATAGGCGTAGCTCCTTTTTCTAGATATTGGTTAACTCCATCTAAATAAGCAACTGCCATTTTATATGGTCTGCTTGTAGTATCTAATTTAGCAATAGCTTTTTTTGAATTTTGATCAATCCCTAATGCTAGAAATAACTTATCATTATCTAAGGCTTTTGAGCCAAATAATTCTGATAACTTACCAGGTGCTATTCTTCTTAACAATTCCATTTGCCACAAACGTTCTTGTGCATGTACATAACCTAAGACAGTTAGTGCATCTTTTTCATTAGTTGCATAAATATGGGGTATTCCATATTCATCAAAAAAAACTTCTGTCTCTTTACTAATATTTTTTATAGTTAACTCTCCTTCGTATTTTGGTTTTGTGGTATACAAATATGCATAAATTGATATACTTAGTAGTAATATTAATCCTAATAAGCCGATCAGTATTTTTTTGACTAATTTCATCTGTGTGAGTTTTTTAAAGCTTTACTAACTTGATTACTTCTAAATCATTAGTCTTTATCTATTTGAAACGATTTGGAAGTTGATCTTATATGTAATGATTTTATCAAAGATAAAAAAAGACGAGCAAAATTGCTCGTCTTGTTTGAAAATTGATTTTTTTATTATTTTCTAGGAAAAACAATACGATTACCTGTATTCATTCCATTATTTTTAGCTAGTACACCACACATATGAAATAACATACGAGCTCCTACATTTCCATCCCAATCATCTTCACCTGGTGCTACTTCTACTAAGTCAAAACCTATAATTTCTTTTCCACTTTCTGCTAATTTATTAAATAAATAAGTTGCTTGTTCAAAAGAAAAACCTCCTGGAACTGGTGTACCTGTATTAGGACAATACCATGGATACATTCCATCAATATCAAATGAAATACAAACTTTTTCAGGTAAAGCATCAACAATAGCATTACATTGTTCAGCCCAAGTAACACCTTCAAATGATTCTGCTTTTAAGTCAGCATCAGTATGAACTACTACTCTTCCGTTTGAGTTTTGAACAACTTCTACTTCTTGCTCACAAAAATCACGAATTCCTACTTGTACAATTTTAGAAATCTGTGGAATTTGTAACGCATTATACATAATTGATGCGTGTGAATACGTAAATCCTTCATAAGCAATACGTAAATCCATATGGGCATCTAAATGTAAAATTCCATAATCTTGATACTTAGACGCAAGAGCTTCATAATATCCTAATGGTGTTGAATGATCTCCTCCTATAAGTACTACTTTCTTCCCTTTTGCCATCCAAGAAAGTATTTTTTCTTTTACTTCTGTGTGTAATTCTCGACAAGCTTTATTTATTTTGTCTAAATCAGATTGCAAAACTGGAAATGTTTCGACATCTTCACCTGCTTCTAAGGCTTCTATTATGGGTTGTGCTAATGACTTATATTTATCTGAATTAGATTTCCAATGTTTAGGAGCATCATCCATATAAATGCCTAATTTCCAAAGTTCAGGAAAATCCTGATGATTTAAATCTACTTGAAAAGAAGCATCCATAACAGCATCTGGTCCCTCAGAAGCCCCCGCTCCATAACTTACTGTTACTTCCCACGGAACAGGTACTACTATTATTTCTGAATCTTCTGCTGAAAAAGGTAATCCAAAAATGGTAGCATCTGCAAGACCTGGTTGTGATGGATCAAATGAATCTATTATTTGTTGTTTTGTCATATATTTTTAATAAAACTTTCTGTTAGTACATTTTATATAATTAAAAAGAAGTTAAAGCGGTAACGATAGGTTCATTGTTTTATCTAGGCTCTTATTCTGATTAAACTACTTTTTTATAAATTTTTTAGCTTTAGTTGAACCTTGAAATTTAACAAAATAGATACCATTATGTAACGATGATACATCAAGTGTATTTTCATTTGACATCATTTCTTTTTCCATAATTTTTTGGCCTAATAAATTAAATATTTCCATTTTTTTAGCGATCAGCTCTTCTCCTCTAAGTGTAATAGTATTAGTTGCTGGATTAGGTGAAATACTAAAATCAAGCTTTACAAATTGATCATTAGATAAATTGCTTTGAACAGTTAAATTAAATGTTTTACTTACCGGTGCCATTCTATTTGAAGGAGAAGTTGCAGTGATGGTAATTAGATGTTCTCCTGGAGCTAAATTTGTATTTGGCAAAGGATTTTGAGTTAAAACAGCATCACAAGTTGCAACTATAGCATTACATTGTAATCTATAATCAGGTAAAGGGAACATATTTCCTGCTCCTGTTTGTTCTACTTTATTCGCAGGAAGATTTAATATAAAGGGTACTGCGTCTAATCCGTAACCTGTATCATTGAATATTCTTGTTATGGTATCAATATCAGAACAAGGGTAATTCATATTAATAGCTGCTTGACGGAAGGCTCTAGCTGCTTGCGCTTGGCTTGTCGTAGAATTAGTTAGAGCTAATCCTTCTAAAAAAGCTGTATCTGTTTTTTTCTACCAATTACATCATAAATTTTCATTAAAGATGTAGCCCAAATTTGACCATCAGTATGTATAGAGCCTTTTAATCCTTGAGGATATTTTTCTTTATAATTTGTAGTTCTTTTTGTCCTTCCCATGATTCACCATTACCTTGCCAATTAAACAAAACATCATATTCTTTATCAGTTGGCAACCATTGATTTAAACTTCTACTATATGATTGAGCCCAATAATCTCCACATCCTTCACCAAGACCTTGAACAAATGAACTACGATCTCCAGTCATCCAATCATGTATTCCATGCCCTAACTCATGTAAAATTACATCTGCATCTTCTCCTCCATCAATTTCACCTACACCAAGTGATATCCTATCTGAAGAGGCTATATATTCAGAATTTTGTCCATGAGGATCAAATATGACTAATCCATCGTTTTTTTGGGGAAGACAGGTAATTCCTAAAGTTTTGTGTATATATCTCAAACTATTATCTATATGATAAAAAGCATTAGTTGCTTCAAAACCTCGCTTATCTCGTGTAAAATCAAACACTTCAGATCTTTGCTCAAAAATCCTTCTTTAGGCGATTCAAAATCACCTATATCACAATATGAACTTTTTAATCTATATAATTTTGCCCTAGAGTCAAACGTTATTTCTGGCAAAATAACATTCACCCTAGCATTATCTAAACTTTCATTCGTATTATCACCATTATCTATATAATCTCCTACACCATAAGTACTTTTAGTAACTGAGAGTGGATCAGGATTAAACACCATAGCCGATCCGTTTCTAAAAGCATATGGTATTTTAGAATCATTTATTTTTTTATTGCTTTTTTTATCTTCTCTATGGTGGTAAACTGCAACATTTTTTAAACTTATGATTTCACCTGTTTGAGCATTAACAAATATTTCCCAATCTCCGGGTTTATCATCATATTGTAAGTTAATTTTATAAGCTAATCTAGTAGGTTTTTCAAGGTTATAAACAAAAAGTTTTGACTCTTGAAATACTAAATTCCCTTTAGCATCTAAGCTTTCTTTAGCTCTTTTTAATGCTGCTTCTGTATTTAAAGAAGGGGTGGTTTCAATGTTCTCTACATCAGAATTATAACTGTTAGATGAAAAAGCTATTTTTTCATCGTGATTAAAATTTACAATATATTCAGCCCCAAATATTGGAATTCCTTTTAATTCTTGCTGAAATCGTAATGTTTCTCCTGATTTTCCTTTTCTTACATTTCTTAATTTAAATTCATCTTTTGTTCTTCTTTCATTATTATGGGATTTACCATAAATAAAATCTAATGCTATTTTTTCTTTATTTGTAGTCTGTGCATTTAAAAATAAGCTACTAAAGACTAATAACACAATAGGAAACAATTCTTTCTTCATATATAATTAATTTTGTCATAAACAACCATAAAAATGGTTTCGATATGACCTATTATTTTAAAAATTTAATCAGAATTTCTCCGAATCTATACATATCTTCGTACGAACAATAGAATGGCGCAGGTGCTAAACGAATTACATTAGGCTCACGCCAATCTGTAATTACTCCATTAGCCATAAGATAATCAAATAAATTTCTGCCCTGTCCGTGTAGATAAACTGATAATTGACAGGCTCTTTCATTCTGATTAGTAGGGGTAATTATTTCAAATTCAGTTCCAAGAATTTGACGATCAATTTCACGGAGTATAAACTCCAGATAAGCGGTCAATTGATTGCGCTTTTTAATTAACTTATCCATTCCTACTTCAGCGAACATTTCAGCAGAAGCTAAATAAGGTGCTAAAGATAACACGGGTAAATTACTTACTTGCCAACCATCTGCTCCAGGAATAGGATCAAAATCAGGTTCCATCTTGAATCTTCGTTCTTTATTATGTCCCCACCAACCAGCAAAACGAGGTAAATCAGCATGATGATAGTTTTCATGTACAAAACATCCTGAAGCGTTTCCAGGACCTGAATTCATGTATTTATAAGAACACCAAGCAGCAAAATCTACACTCCATTCATTTAGTTTTAATTCTACATTTCCAGCTGCATGAGCTAGATCAAATCCTACTTTGGCTCCTACTTTGTGGCCTTGACTAGTAATTGTTTTCATATCAAAAACTTGTCCTGTATAGTAGTTCACTCCTCCCCATAAAACAAGCGCTAACTGATCTCCTACTTCATTTATTTTAGCTATAATATCTTCTAATCGAATATTATGTTCTCCTTCACGTGATTTAACTTCTACTATAGCATCTTTAGGATCAAAACCATGAAATTTCACTTGACTTTGAAACATATATTGATCTGAAGGAAATGCTTTTTCTTCACAAATAATTTTGTAACGTGTTGGTGTTGGCTTATAAAAAGATACCATTAATAAATGTAAATTAACTGTTAAAGTATTCATTACAGTTATTTCATTGGGTTTAGCACCTACTATTTTACTTAAAGGTTCTGCAAAACGTTCTTGATAATCCCACCATGGTTTTTCAGCATAAAAATGCCCTTCAACAGCTAGATTAGCCCAGTCATTCATTATCTCATCCACATATTTTTTAGCACTTTTAGGTTGTAGTCCAAGCGAATTTCCTGTAAAATATATTACATTTTTCTTATTATGTTGAGGGAATATAAATTCAGAACGATAATGTCTTAATTCATCCTGTTCATCTAATTGTTGTGCAAAAGCGAGTGTATTTTGAAAAATCATTTTAATTCGTTTTCAGCCAGCAAAGATACGGAAAGTATAGAAAACAAAAAAAGCCGCTCATCTAAATAAGCAGCTTTTTAACATTAAGTAATAATATTATTAACTTCCTGAATACACTTTAGCTTTTAAAGCTTTAGCAACAGTTGAAGTCATATTTGAGAAGAAAGAAAAACCTGTTTTTTGTTCTATATCAGAAACTTTAACAACATATTTTTCCAATCTCTATCAATATTTTGATTATTTGGAACATCAATTGCAATGATTGTAGTATTTTTATCAATACGAGCTAAATCATTATCTCCTTCATCTAAAATTACAGCTATTTTCCAAGTACTAGCAGGAACACAAATTTTACCATTTGCTAAAAACTTCGTTATTCCTCCATTTTTACCCGTACCTCCTTGACCATTAGGACCTGCAACAATATAAACTTCTTTGTTATCATTTTTAACAAATTGTCTTAAACGCTCTTCTAATCCTTCCCAAGTTTGTTGGTTGTTTTTAGGTGATTGAGGCACCATATTTGTCATTAAGAAAGTTTCTGAGTTTGCTTGAAATGTATTTGTTCTATCAGCAGAAGGACACATATGACCACGATCAAAACCACTGTCTTTGTAATGGTTTGGAGACACTAAAAAGAAAGTTCCTGAAGATAACACATTATCTGCTCTAAAATCATTAGCTCTACTAGCTGATCCTAAATTTTTTTGATTTAAATGCCAACTTGTCCAGTTAGGTGTTCCTTTTTATTATTATAAGAAAGAGTGTAATTATCCTTACCTAATAAATAGTTATCGTAATCATTTTGATTAGCTTTAGATGGATTTCCTAGCATCATATCCCCATTATCTACAGATGATGCTTTTTCAATTTTTCTCTGAATTTCCGCTTTAGCTTCAGGGCTAGAACTAGTTGCTGCATCTTCACGAGAACAAAATACTAATGTTTGGCATGCCAAAACAAGACAAGTTAGTCTTTTAAGATTTTTCATTTTTGTTAGGTTTTTTAAAAAATTCCGGCAAAGGTACTTCTTATAAACTGATCTAATGTTAAGTTAATGTTATAAAAAAAACAAACTAACAACTAAAACAATACTCTCCTAAACGATGTTTCTTTTTATTACCTATAAAAAAGAATTGATTTGTACTGATAACGAAACGCGCCTTTTATTAATACTAGGACTACAATAAATCATCCAAAAATAGGCTCTCTATTGTTTGCTAAAAAGCTTTATAATATTTTTTTGTAAACAAAAAATATTTCTTATTTAATCATTGTCAGTCTAAAATTAATTAATGGGATTTGAAAAGAAATTTAATCTATTAAAATAAATAAACTAAGAGAGACATTATGTACAATGGTAAGGTTTATTATACGCGTAATTTATTTACTTCCTAAATATTTGTATCTTCTTAGATAGATATTAAAATATTTAAAAAAGGCTGTACAAAAAATATTTGTTTTAATTAAGGGTAAATTTCTTAATTACTTTTCTATATTTTTTGAACGGCCTTTTATTTATTTTATGAAGATAATTTTTATAAAATCAACATTGCATCACCATATGAATAAAAACGGTATTTTTGTTCTACTGCTTCTTTATAAGCTTTCATCATGAGATCATGACCACAAAAAGCTGAGATCATCATTAACAAAGTTGACTTAGGAGTATGAAAATTTGTAACCATACAGTCTGCAACTGAAAAATCATAAGGAGGAAAAATAAATTTATTAGTCCATCCTTGATAAGGATTTAATGTTTTATTAGAAGAAACAGAGCTTTCCATAGCACGCATAGTGGTAGTTCCTATAGCACACACACGTTTTTTACCAACTTTAGCTTTATTAACAACTTCGCAAGCTTCATCAGAAATTACAACTTCTTCTGAATCCATTTTATGTTTTGATAAATCTTCTACTTCCACAGGGTTAAAAGTTCCTAAACCTACATGAAGTGTAACCTCAGCAAAGTTAATTCCTTTTATTTCTAAACGTTTCATTAAGTGTTTTGAAAAATGCAAACCAGCAGTGGGTGCTGCAACAGCTCCTTCTTCTTTTGCATAGATAGTTTGATAACGCTCTGCATCTTCTTCTGTTACTTCACGATTAATATACTTAGGAATTGGTGTTTCTCCTAAATCTACTAATTTTTGACGAAACTCTTCATAAGATCCATCATATAAGAATCGTAATGTTCTTCCTCGAGAAGTTGTATTATCAATTACTTCTGCTACTAATGAATCATCATCACCAAAGTATAACTTGTTACCAATACGAATTTTACGAGCTGGATCTACTAATACATCCCACAAACGTTGCTCCGCATTTAGCTCTCTTAATAAGAATACCTCAATACGAGCACCTGTTTTTTCCTTATTACCATAAAGACGCGCAGGGAATACTTTAGTATTATTTACTACCATTACATCCCCTTCATCAAAATATTCAATAATATCCTTGAATAATTTGTGCTCAATTTCACCTGTTTTACGGTGCACTACCATTAAACGAGATTCATCACGATTTTCCGCAGGGTATTCAGCTAATAATTCAGCTGGTAAATTAAAATTGAAATTTGATAACTTCATACTTTATTTTAGATTTTAGAAATTAGATTCCAGAAGTCTTCTGAAAATCAAGGGTGCAAATATACAATTGCAAAAGAGGGGTTGTCAAGTAATTTAAGATTTATTTTTTTAAACCCTTTTTTACTTGAACACCCCTCAGAGGATTTCTAGGAAAAAACTTAGTTTTTAATAATATGTTTTGTAGCAATTCCTTTATTAATATCTTCTACTCTGAGTATATAAACTCCAGCATTAAGAAAACTTATGTTTATTTGTTTATTATTAGAATAGAAAATTTTTTGTCCTTGTAAATTAAATATTTCAACTGATTTTATGTCATTTTCAATATCAATATTTAAGATATTTTGTGTAGGTATGGGATATAATGTAGCTTTTATGCTATTATTATTAAAATCTGACGAAGAAAGTGAGGTATAACTTAAAGCGTTTTGATGCTGATCTTTGATTAGGTTTATCTCATATTCTTTTAAAACTCTATTATAGATAAACATTTTATCCATCAATAAATTTGCATTTTTAACACTCATAAAATTACCCATTGCATCAGTTCCGCTTCCTATAGTAAACTTATCATTAAATTTGTATAAATCTGCAGCTTGTGTAATATTTGATGAAGATTTTAAAATTCCATCTTCATAAACTGCAATATTGGTACTGGAAGCTAATTTTGAAAAAGTAATTGCATAATGTTTCCATAAACCTAGAAAGGAGCTGTTTCTTAAGTCTATTTCAGGCATACTAGTCGTAGCATTATAAGCTGCTGAAATTCTTAATGTTGATTGTCTTACTCTAAAATACTGAGAACCAAAAAGCTCATAACTTGTACTATACGCAGTTGTTGCTGGATATGGTCTAAATTCCCAAAAACAAATAGTATAATTCTGTTGACTTATAGCTGTATTTAAAGTTGTATTATAGGCTAAAGAGGTTCCATTAAATGATACAGCTTGACCTCCATCAATACTGGTCTTATATTCAAGAGTTCCACTAGGTTGAAGATTATGAATTCCGTCTAGACTATTTAAGTTATTTTCAAAATCATAAAATGCTACTAATCCATTATTTAAATCTGAGTTATATACGTATTCTTTACTAATTTGTTGAATTGTTAAACAGGTATTAAATATTTTTAGATCATCTATTCTAAATCCAACAGAATTAGAAGTGCTCACATTTTGTAAAAACTGACCTATTTTAAAGATTGTCCCTTGAGTATTTAAAGCTGCGCCATAATTAAATAAGAGTTTTGAATCTTTATAAACTTTTATTACGGAACCATCGTAGGTTACGGTTAGTAAATAAAAGGAATTCGTATCCATACCATCAGGATTTAGGGTCATTTGATTACCATTACCACCAAAAAAACTGGTAATATTTCCTCCATTTACTTTATCATGTTTTAAACCAAAACTCTGTGTAGAAGCTACAGATCCATAATGAAAAAAGGGATTTTCAACATTATTCATAGGAAATGAACTAACACGCATCATAATAGTTCTTGAATCATTTCCTTGTGGTAAATTGGGTAAATTTGCTTGTACGTTAAAAGCTCCGCTTATTTGCAGCCCTATTGAACCATTATAACTATTCAAATAAGTAGGATTTGTGGTACTGGCAACTCCTGGATTTCTGACAAAGCTGAATGTATTCGTTTTATCTGATAATGTATTATCAAAACTAAAATGATAAAGTGGTGTTTGTGCATTTGTAGCAAGCACAAGACTAAGAATTAAAAGTTGTATAATTTTTTTCATGGTATTTATTTTTTTGGACAAATGTAGAATAGGTAAAAAAATGGTATAAGATAGGTTTACCAAACCTGATTTTAAATTAACCAAAAGAGCTTTTCTGTTTTTCAAACTATTTCTGAAGCAATGTAAAATCATTGTTTTATTATTTTTTTTATAGTTGTATTTCCTGTTTGATCATGGATATAAATTATATATTCACCTGATTTTAAAGATGTCATATTTATTGTTTTTTGATTATCATATAGTACTTTTTGTCCTTGTAAATTGTAAACTTCTATTGCTTTAATTTCATGATTTATTGTTATATCTAGATTATCAACTACAGGACTAGGCGAAAGGCAAACATCTGTAACAAGATCTTCCTGAGTAATTTCGCTTAGTCTTTGATAACTTTTGTATTCATATGCTCCTCTATCTATTACTTGATTAACAATACGTTGATTACCTGCCTTATCTTTAGTAGGCATAGTTATTCCTGGAACTAAATTAGTTCCCGTATCATATACTGCAAAAGATGATTTTTTCAATGTAAAATCTCCATTTAGAGGATCTGTGAAGGGTTGATAATTCCCTACATAATTATTATTATAGGATGCGTTTAGTCTATAATTTTGCAAAATTGAATAATGGACATCTGGATATATAAGAACGGTTCCTATTGGATAATTAAAATCATCTACAAAAATATCATGCCCTAAAAAATCAAATGGGGTATTATTATTATGGAATATCGTATTATAAATACTGGCTAAAGATTCTCTAGCACAAATACCTCCTCCTCCTTTTTGAGCATAATTATTAGAAAACACACAATTTGTCATTTTAGGTTGTGATGAAAAAGAAAAAATACCACCTCCTTTACCTGTAGTAGAATTATTCCAAAAAACAGTATTAATTAATGTTAAAAAATTTCGAGGATTTGAACTTCTTCCTATATACATTCCTCCTCCTTCTTCTTCTGCCCAATTATTTCTAACGGTTACGTTTCTAATCGTATTTTTTGAGTCAAGAATATAAATTCCTCCTCCTCTTCTTCCATTTATAGTATATCCATCTACGATTGTATAATCATCATAACAAGATGCAACACCATTTGCAATGGTGAGACCATCAAGGGTTACATATCCTGAAAGAATAATGACATGATAAGCATTGTCTCTTGAGTAATTTTGATTTCCTAAATTGCCACTCAATATGCTTTCATTGGAAGTTATTGATAAATTTCGTTCTTCTAGACTTGCTTCTGTTCCTGCAAAACCTCCGTAAATATTCATCACTCCTCCTATTACAAAAGCGTTGTTTTGATTATTTGGTGTAATTGTACTTAAATCATCTGCTTTTCTATTGGGTTTATAAGTTCCTCCTGCAACCCAAATTTGAGAATAACATCTACTGTTTATAAGTGCTTGAAGATCTCCTGATGCGTCTGACCATGAAGTTCCACTTCCTGTGGCTCCCTCTTTTACATATCCAATTGCGCCATAAGTTTGAGCAATTATTATTGTATGAAAAAATAATGTACTGAAAAATAATATATGTCTAATTTTTTTATTTGTTTTCATTTGTTAGTAATAATATGATATTTTAGTTCTTTGATTTATTATATACTCTTATCATTTCCTCTTGTAGATTTGTAACATCTATTTGTTCTGGTGGTGTAATGCTATTAAATATAATTATTTCCCATAGTAGCCTTTAGTAGAAAGAGGAAACTGTATTCCTGTTTGAGTAATAAAGGCTATTTTTTTCCTGATTTCACCTCTATTATTTCTTAATGGATCATCTGAATATATTCTTCAGCTTGATTAATATAGAAGTACTTTCACTAATAAAAACATCATATTCCGCTTCGCACATATGATATTTTAAACTATCAAGTTGCTTATCTATTAAAACTATTAGAACTACATTATAAGCCTTTATCTTAATGAATTCAGATTTTTTTGTATTGAGTTAAGTATTTTATTCTGATCTACCTTTCTTAATTTTTGTTCATTTTTTATTTCTTTTCTATAATTACAGGAATAAAAAATTCCAATAAAAATGGTTACATAAAAAAAGACCAGAAAGATTTCTAATTTATTTTTGCTAAATAGTTTCATTTCTTAGGATGATATTAAAAAGGCTTCTAATTATATCTCTAAAAAGAGGCTGTCCTAAAAGTAAAAAATCAACACACAGTTTGTCACTCCTACTTACGTAGTAGTCTCATAATCATCACTATGCCATTTATCCCTTTGATCTAAATGACAAGATTGCGTACTTTTTGGACAGCTTTTTTCTTAAAAAAGTGAACTAACTATACTTATTCTATTTTTCTTCTATTCCTTTTTGATCAGTAGATAGACCTGAGGTTCTCCTGCTTTTAGTACGGAAGAATTATACAGATATTGTATTTTTAATTCATTACCAGTTAAGGATAGTATTTTTAGTTTGTATGAAAAATTTTCTAACTTTAATTCATTATTTTCGTAACCATAAGTAGTTTTATTAATCTCTGGCTGACAATTAGTCCGACTAAAGGTTTCTACATAAGAGTTATTAGCTTCTAAAAGTATATTATCTTTTAGGGAAATACATTGGTTAACATAATCCGAAACTTCTTCCTGTCCTTGCTTATTATAAGAAATCTTTTTAGAAAATTCCCACTTGCCTATTATTGTAGGTATAGGAGTATCTATTTGTTTTTCATCTTCTTTAGTACAAGCATTTAAGAGAATGATTAGGATAAACAAGGAGGCTGTTTTTAATATATTTTTCATTTGTTTTTATTTTAAAATTAATTTTTAGGCTTATACATCATTATTTTTTCACATGGAATAGGGTCTATTCCTGAATTAGCGTAATCAATTGGTGGTGCAACAAAATTTTCTTTTAGATCACCTGCTTTTGAATATGAATTTTGCTGTTCTATTTGCATATTCATAAATCCACAAGTTCCATCAGGTTTTTTAAATAAGGCAACAATAGACATTATTCTTGAGGTTAAGGTTTTTAGATATTCTCCATTACCGTTATGTAGGTTTTTATACTGAGGTATCCACTCACTAATAGGGTAGCCATAAATTGGGGTTTCTTTCCAATTATAATCCTCAACTCGTTTTTTTATTGCATCCATAATACTTTTTTGAGAAGGTGCTTGAGCTGGAGTCATTTTTTTAGGCAAAGAATTATCTGCTGTATAAGCTTCTTCTTTTTTCTTTTCTATTTCTTGAAAAATTTGTGCAATTTTTGCTGGGGGATAATTTTTAATTTTATCTTCTAGACCTGCTTTATAAAAGAATAAATACTGCTGTCCTTCAAATAAGTTATGACCATAAGGATTTCCTTCAGAAGCTGCATAAGGTTCGTCAGAGACATAAAAAGACCTGGTTCTAATTGTAATAATCCTTTTACTTCTCCTTTCTTTACACCATCAGCAGGATTTTTAGTACGATATTGTACGTAGGCAATATCAGGCATATAACATTCTCTATAATGTATAATTCCTTTGGATCGCATTTGTTGTAAAAGCATTGCTTTTGCTTTTCCGCCAATTCCTGAACTAATCCAACTTGTATATTGTGCATCTATAATAGGATTTCCATTTTTCTTTTGAAAATGGTATCGAGTATACATATTAGCTTTAAAATTAGAATCATCAAATTCTAAATAAATTTTCTTAACTGCTAATATTTTGTCATCAACTATATTTTTTATTCCTAATGGTACTGAAGCGTAATAAATCCCACTTGGGCCTTCTTTTTAAAAACTTGATTTTCTAAAAAAGAATCTGCAGCGTCTTCTTCTAAAGCTTTTAAATCTTTTTTATCTGGAGTAATAGCCTTTTTAGCATCATTTTCTGGTGATCCTAAAGCTTTTTCTGCAACCTTGTTTAAGAGTTTACCAAACTGAGCATAGGTTATAGACACGCTACTTATAGATAAGAGTAGCAACATCGTTTTAATTAATTTTGTATTCATAAGATATTTAATTTTATGAAACAAAGGTATTTTGATGACTAGTCTGTATTTTTTGAAAGTTTATAAAACCCTTTTTTGGGTTAACGAATAAAAAATGTTAACTACAAACCTCTTTTGGTTAACTGATAAAGCTGGATAATCTCAAAAAAATTATTTTTGCAAATATGCTGTACGTAAGATTATTCATTTTCCTTATTTTATTTTTTTCTGTATCCTTTAAGGCTCAAAATCCATTTTATTATAAAATTGATCAGGCTAAAGGATTACCTTCTAATAGCGTATATGATATTTTTGAAGACAGAAAGGGGTTTATGTGGTTTGCTACTAATAAGGGGCTTTGTAAATATGATGGTAAATATTTTTTAACTTATACGAATGAAAATCAGACTTCTGTTGCGGGTTCTTGTATACAAGAGGATTTTTATGGTAGAGTATGGTATAGCAATTTTGATGGTTATTTATATTATGTTGAAAAGAACCAATTAAAATCTTTAAATAATACTAATACAATTGGTTTTGTAAAGTTTGGATTGACAAAAAAACATCTTATTGTCTTAGAACAAAATCATATTGTCTTTTATAATTTAAAAAATTTAAGCATTTATAAAAAAATTGCTTTTAACACAAAAAAGCTATTTGCTACTCATTTTTCAAATTCTAACTTCTATCTTTTAGGAGATGATTTTACTACAATTTCTCCTGATTTGTCTATTAATCATTTTGCTATTCCTAAAGAAGTGAGTCAAAATTACCCTGCTCCTATTTTACAAGAAAGTAATAATGGATTATTATTAGTTTCTAAATATGCTAATTACTTTTTCGAGATCAGACAAAATAAATTTTATAAAAGAAAAATAAGTGGTCATTTTACGTTTATTCAAAATTTAGCATATGATAAAAAATGCAATTGGATTTGCACCACTCAAGGTGTTATAAAATACACAAAAAACGACATTAATACTAAAAATAGTTATTTAACTGATTTTAATATTTCGTATGTTTTTAAGGATCATGAAGATAACTATTGGTTTTCTACCATTAGTGATGGTCTTCTTTTAGTTCCTAACCTTCGGAACAATTTTATTCCTTTTAATAAAAAACCGTTAACACTTTCTACTAATGGTCTTTCTATTTTTATCGGCTGTACTGATGATAAACTATACAGAAGTGACTTAAACTTAAGAATATTTAAAAAAATATTTGATGGAGGTAGTAATCATGAAATCTATTTTTTATCATCTGATTTAAAAAATTTATATTTTACTTCCAATACTTTTAAAAAAATTAGCTTACAAAATGCTCTAAAAGAAGAAAATATAATTGCATTAAAAGATGCTCAAAAACTGAATGAGAAATATTATGTTTTTGCCGCAAGTGGTGTTTGTGGATTAATTAAAAATACAAATAATAAGGATCAATGGGATGTTTGGGCTAAAGATAAAACAGAAACAATCATTCCTATTATAAACGGTATCCAAGGTAAATCAGCTACTTATAATCCTTTTAATAACACTATTTACTATGCCACTAATAATGGTTTATTTGCTGTTACTAAAAATAAAATTTTTGAAATAAAGACAAAAAATAAAAAGTTATTTTTTTCCAAAATAAAAAACATAGGAGATAAAACGTATGCAATAACGAGTACTGAAAAATTATATTCAATAGAACCTAATAATCACGTAAAAGAAATAATTATTCGAGAAAATATAAACAACGAATCAATTAATAAAGTTAAATTTTCAAATTCAAAACTGTATATTATTACATCCTTTAGTCTTTATTCATTTGATTTAAAAAACAATAGCACAAAAAAATAATTTCAATATCTCCAGAACATGAGATTTCAGATATAATTGAATATAACAATACCTTAATAGGGGTAACTCGAAAAGGATTTCTCTCTATTCCTATAGAAAAAGCAAAGGAAATTTCACCTGCTAAGTTTATTATAAACTCTGCTCAAGTAAATGGAAAAAATATAGCCATTAATAAACTAAATAGCTTACATCATACACAAAATAATATTATGCTGAACTATTCTATATTATCATATATACCTAATCAAAAAAATAAATTATACTATTCTATAGATAATTCTACATGGATTTTAGCGGATGAAGATGCACGAAATTTATCTCTAAATACCCTTTCATCTGGCAAACATGAGCTAAAGTTTCAAACGGTAATTAATAATAAAAAATCTTCTATTACTGAATTAATCATAAATATTAGTAAACCTTTTTGGTTATCCTATTCCTTCATATGTTTAATTCTTATCATTTTTATAAGCTTAATTTATTCTTTTTTTAAATGGCAACTAGCTAAAATAAAGAAAAGAAACCAACTGCTGTTAGATAAAATTAACTTGGAAAAAAATGTAAATCAATCCAAACTCAAAGCATTAAAATCGCAAATGAACCCTCATTTTTTCTTTAATGCATTAAATACTTTACAGTCTTACATTGTTGCTAACGAAAAGAAAGAAGCAATAGAATACTTATCAAAGTTTTCCAATTTGACACGTACAATTTTAGAAATGACAGAAAAAGACTGGATAACTATAGCTGATGAAATTAAAACATTACGATTATATTTAGAAATTGAAAAAGCTCGTTTTGAAGAGGATTTTTTATTTTCAATTAAAAGAGAATCAGCACTAGATATAGATACATATAAAATTCCATCTATGCTTCTGCAACCTTATGTAGAAAATGCTGTAAAACATGGACTATTACACAAACCTGGAAGAAAAGAATTACAAATACATTTTACTTTACAAAATAACAGTTTAAAAATTTTAATCGATGATAACGGAATTGGAAGAAAAAAAAGCCATGAACTAAATGAAATTAAAAATAAAAAACATCAATCATTTGCTACTAACGCTTTACAGAATCGAATAAATCTATTAAACGAATACAATCAAAAAAACATTTCAATCGAAATTATAGATAAGTTAACGGAACACCAATTGCCAAATGGCACCCTTGTAATCATTCAAATACCTTTAGAACATGATTAATGCAATTATTATAGATGATGAAAAAAGAGCTCGATTGAATCTATCAATTTTGATAAAAGAATATTGTCCTCAAATAAACATAATAGCTGAATGTGAGAATTTACCTGAAGGTGTAAAATCTATTCGAAAAAACAAACCAGATCTAATTTTTTTAGACATAGAAATGCCTGGACATAGCGGACTTGAATTATTGGATTTTTTTGATGAAAACGAAATAAATTTTAAAATTATTTTTACAACTGCTTATCAGGAATATGCCATACAAGCATTTAAATTTTCAGCTATAGATTATCTTCTTAAACCAATAAATCCAGAGGAATTAATAGCGGCAGCAACTCGTTTTTCTAAAGAAAAAGAAAAAATAGATAAATATGCCATTTTAAAAGAAAATTTAAAAGATGAAACTTTTAGAAAAATAGCGGTTCCATCAGGTAATAGTTTAGTTTTTATAGAAGTTAATGATATTTTATTTATAAAAGGAGAAGGTGCTTATTCTGAAATACATTTTAGAAATAATGAAAAATTACTAGTAAGCCGAAATCTTAAAAACTTTGAAGATATTATTTGTGAGCAAAGAAATTTTATTCGCATTCACAAATCTTTTATCCTAAATACTCACTATATAAAATCATACAATAAGTCTGATGGAGGGAGTATTGAAATTCAAAATGGTTTGCATCTACCCATTGGAACTGATAAGATACAAACCATTTTAGAAACTATAGAAATCATTAAACGTTAATATATAGAAAACCCCATAGTTGTTAAATCATTCCAAAAATCTGGATACGATTTACTTACAACCTCAGCATCTTCTATAATAATTGGCACCCGAAGTGCAAGAGGCGTAAAAGCCATAGCCATTCTATGGTCTTGATACGTTTTAATGGTTATATTTTGTTTTATGAAAGTAGAAGGCTGTAAGTGTAATGATTCGTTAGTTACTAAAATTTCAGCTCCTAATTTAATCAACTCCTTTTTTAAAGCTTCTAAACGATCCGTTTCTTTAATCTTTAGTGTATGCAAACCATATAAATTACAACTTAACCCTAATCCAAAACAGGTGACAGCTATCGTTTGAGCTATATCAGGCGATTCATTTAATTGACAATTTAAAGTAGATAATTTAAAATTCTCTTTTTTTGATATTGTAATTGTATTATCAGAATTAAAAATAGTTTGAACACCAAAATCACGATAAATTTCAGATAAAATAGCATCGCCTTGTAAACTGTTTTTTTATAGTTTAAAAGTGTTACATCTGTATCAACTTGAGAAAGTGCTATAATCGAATACCAATAAGAAGCTGATGACCAATCAGATTCGATTGTAAATTGTGAGTTAAGGATTGAAGGTTGTGAACATACATTGATAATATTATGATCAAAAGAAGTTTGTATCCCTAATTCGTTTAGCAAAGCTAAAGTCATTTTAATATAAGGAATAGATGTTATTTCGCCTTCTAAAGTTAATTCCAATCCATTTTCTAATTTTGGTGCAATTAATAACAAGGCTGAAATATATTGGCTACTTACATTAGCTGGCAGACTAACTTTACATTTATTAAGTTTTTTGCCTTTTATTCGTAATGGAGGAAACCCTACTTCCTCCTCATAAAGAATTTCAGCACCTAATTGATTTAACGCTTCTACTAAAATCTGAATTGGACGCTCTTTCATTCTAGGCGAACCTGTTAGAACAACTTCTGCTCCTTCTTGAATAGCAAAAAAAGCGGTTAGAAAACGCATAGCAGTTCCAGCATGATGAACATCATAAGTATCTATATCATACTTAAAATTTAACACATCTAGTTTCTGCTTAAACTTAGCTAAAATATCTTGCATTACATCAGAATCATCCGAGTTTGAGATATTTTCTATTTCAATTTCTGGATACAAAGCTTGCAATAACAATAACCGATTCGTTTCAGACTTACTTCCTGTTATCTTAAGTTTTAACTTTTGACTTTTAACTTTTGACTTTTTTAATCCAAGATTCACAATTACTTTAATTTTTCATTATTATGATGACGATCATGATCACGTTTTGTTTTTATATCCATTTTTTTATCAAAAGCTGCCTGTAAATCAACACCTGTTTGATTGGCTAAACACAAAACAACAAAAACAACATCTGCTAATTCTTCGCCAAGATCTTTGTTTTTATCACTTTCTTTTTCAGATTGTTCTCCATAACGACGAGCTATAATACGAGCTACTTCGCCTACTTCTTCTGTAAGCTGTGCCATATTAGTCAATTCATTAAAATAACGAACTCCGTGATTTTTTATCCAATTATCTACTTCTTGTTGAGCGTTTTTTAAATCCATTATTCTTTATTTTTAGTATCTATGATTATAGTTACAGGTCCATCATTAATTAGAGCTACTTTCATATCTGCTCCAAACTGACCTGTTTGTATTAATTTTCCTAAATCTATTTCTATTTGTTTTACAAAAGCGTTGTACAGAGGAATAGCTACATCAGGTTTTGATGCTTTTATGTAACTTGGTCTATTCCCTTTTTTAGTTTGAGCATGTAATGTGAATTGACTTACCACAATTATGTCTCCCTTCACTTCCTTTACAGAACAGTTCATTACGTGATTTTCATCTCCAAAAATCCGAAGATTAACTATTTTAGATGTTAACCATTTTATATCCTCTTGTGAATCTAAATCTTCGATACCTACTAAAACTAAAAGTCCTTTATTAATTTTAGCAACCATTTTGTTTTCAATTGTTACAGATGCTTCCGAAACTCTTTGTATAATGGCTCTCATTTTAATTATGAATGATGATTTTAAATATTTGTTTTTCTATTAATCCTCTCTTTTCATACAAGATTTTTTAATCTCATTTTTAATGATAATTACTATTCTTATTTTAGCTTTATTACCTATTCTTCGGTATTATTTTTATAGATATCATTACGATAATTTTCATCATCTCCTTCTAAAATTTGTAAATATGAATTATATCTTGACCATGCTATCTGATCAGCATCTAACGCATCTTTTACAGCACAATGTGGTTCTTCTTTATGTAAACAGTTGTTAAATTTACATTGATTCTTTAAAGCAAAGAATTCTGGGAAATAATCGCCAATTTCTTGTTTTTCCATATCAACCACTCCAAAACCACGAATCCCCGGCGTGTCTATAATCTTAGCACCAAAACTTAAATCAAACATTTCTGCAAATGTTGTCGTATGTTGCCCTTGCTGATGTTGTTCTGAAATCTCTTTTGTTTTTAGATTTAAAGTAGGTTCTAAAGCATTAACTAAAGTTGATTTACCTACTCCTGAATGCCCGGAAAACATTGAAACTCTATCTTTCATGAGTAATTTTAAATCTTCAATTCCTTTTCCTTCTTTAGCAGAAACTCGTAAACATTGATATCCTATGGTAGAATATACATATTGTAAAAACAATTGATCATCTAATGCTGCTTCATCATATGTGTCAATTTTATTAAAAATTAAAATAGCCTCAATACCGTAAGCTTCAGCCGTTACTAAGAATCGATCAATAAAACTGGTTGTTGTTACAGGATTATTAATTGTAACCAATAAGAAAACAACGTTAATATTAGAAGCAATAATATGAGTTTGTTTTGATAGATTAACAGATTTACGAACTATATAATTCTTTCTATCATGAATATTCGTTATAACTCCAACGGTTTGATCCGCAGAGGTATCTAATTCATAATCTACCACATCTCCTACTGCTATAGGATTGGTACTTTTGATTCCTTTAATACGAAATTTTCCTTTAATACGGCATTCTAAAAATTGATTTTCTTCTGTTTTCACAGTATACCAACTTCCAGTAGATTTATAAACAATTCCTGTCATTTAAATGAATGGTTGAGGATTAACGAATTTAGATTTAAAACTCTTGCAAATGTAGGTAAATCAAAAATCAAAATTTACTAATCCTCTTTCTAATTATGTTATGATTTATATACTTTCTCTTGGTGAGCAATACTTTCTTGGTGAATCGTTTTAAATATTTTTAGTATAAATTCTTCACTTAAACCCTTTGCTTCTCCATCAGTAATTATCTTTTCAAGAATTTCATTCCAACGGCTATTTTGTAAAATCGCGACATTTTTTTCTTTTTAAGTAAACCTATCTGATCAGCTATTTTCATACGTTTACCTAAGATTTCTAATAACTTTTCATCAAAATCATCAATTTGAGTTCTAAGTTTAGAAATACGTTGATGATAATCATCTGAATTTTCATCTATTTTACGGACTCTTAAATCTAAGAACATCTGTTTTAATGTTGGAGGTGTTACTTGTTGTGGTGCATCACTCCATGCTTGATCGGGATTACAATGTGTTTCAATCATTAATCCATCAAAATTCATATCAAGTGCTTGCTGAGAAACTTCCTGAATCATATCTCGTTTTCCTGTAATATGAGACGGATCACAAATAATGACTAATTCTGGAAACTTATTTTGTAAATCAATTGCTATTTGCCATTCTGGATTATTACGATATTTTGTTTTTTTCATAAGTAGAAAATCCTCTGTGTATAACGCCTATTTTCTTTATTCCTGCCTGGTATAATCGTTCTAAACCTCCTATCCAAAGAGATAAATCAGGGTTAACTGGGTTTTTGAGTAATACGATTTTGTCTGTATTTTGTAAAGCATCTGCTATTTCTTGAACTGCAAAAGGATTAACAGTTGTTCTGGCTCCTATCCAAAGCAGATCTACATCGTATTCTAAAGCTAATTTTACATGTTGAGCGGTTGCTACCTCAGTTGCTATTAGTATTCCTGTTTCTTCTTTAGCTCTTTTTAACCATTTTAGTCCTATTTCGCCTACCCCTTCAAAACCTCCTGGTCTTGTACGAGGTTTCCATATACCTGCTCTAAAAATACTTACATCACTATTTTTTAGTTCATGGGCTACAGTTAAAATTTGCTCTTCTGTTTCTGCACTACAAGGTCCAGCAATTACAAGGGGATGATTTAGTTTTAAATCATCAAACCATTTTCTGTTTTCTTTTTTTATTTCCATTATACGTCCATTAAAATTAAATCCTGATCATATTTATTTTCATTTATAGGCATATGGCCTGATTGATACTCTCCTAAAAGTTTAAAATGAGTAGTCATGAGTTCTAAAATACTTTTTGCTTTTTCAAAATAATTGTATTCCTCAAAAACGACATCAACAAAGAAAGAGTACTGAAAAGGTTTTTCTACAATTGGCATTGATTGTATTTTTGTTAAATTCAATTTACAATTATTCATAACATTTAAAACTGTTGCTAAACCTCCTGGTCTGTTATCTAATTCAAATTTTACAGAAGCTTTATTAACCTTATTTCGTGTTGTATTAGAGTTTGCTTTTTCTAAAATCATAAAACGAGTAATACTACTTTCTACTGATTGTACTTCTCTTGCTAAAATTTCTAAATCATATACTTCAGACGCAATTGGCCCTGCTAAAGCAGCAATTCCTTTTAATTTTTCTTCCTTTATTTTTTTTGCAGTAATAGCTGTATCAGAACTTTCTATTACTTTAATATGTTTATATTTTTCTAAAAACTTAGCACATTGTAATAAAGCAATGGGATGAGAATGTACTTCTTTTATATCTTCAATTTGTTGTCCTGGAAAAGCCATTAGGTTAAGGCTTATTTTTAAAAAATACTCTCCTAATACATTAAGTTGATTTTCATCTATCAAAGCATAATTAGGGATTAAACTACCTGCTATAGAGTTTTCTATTGCCATTACACCATAATTAACCTTTCCTTTTTTTAAGAGTTTAGCCACCTCTTTAAAAGTCTTACACTCAACCACTTCAATATTTGTTCCAAAATAATTTTGGGCAACCTGCTGATGGAATGATCCTCTGATACCTTGAATAGCGACTGTAATTTTCATATACTTTTGATAAAATTAATAAAAAAAAATCCCGAAGTGAAAACTTCGGGATTGTATAGTATTGTAAATCTAAACTTATTCAGTTAACACCATAACAACCCCGCTTCTTTCCAAAAGAAGTAATAAAAGAAGTTGTTATATAATGTTACCAAATGGTTCATACGTTTTTTTTGCGTCCAGCTAAATTAGTATTTTTTTTTAAACAGAAAACTATTTAAATCTTTTTAAGCGTTTTTCTTATTTTTGCTCTAAATAGTTAGCAATTTATGTCTATAGAGGTTCAAAATATTTCTAAGAGTTATGGTGCTCAAAAAGCATTAGACAACATTACATTTAAAGTAAACAAAGGAGAAATTGTTGGCTTTTTAGGTCCAAATGGAGCTGGAAAGTCTACTTTAATGAAAATTTTAACAACTTATATCATTCCAGATGAAGGTCTTGCAAAAGTGAACGAATTTAATATCAAGGAACAAACTCTTGATGTTCAAAAATCTGTAGGCTATCTTCCAGAACACAATCCTTTATATTTAGATCTTTATGTTCGGGAATATTTAAGCTTTAATGCAAATGTGTATAAAGTTAATGAGGCTCGTATAGAGGAAGTTATTATACTTACAGGTTTAGGTCCTGAAAGTCACAAAAAAATCAGCCACCTTTCCAAAGGGTATAGACAACGTGTAGGCTTAGCTACAGCATTATTACATAATCCAGAGGTACTTATTTTAGATGAACCTACAACTGGTCTAGATCCTAATCAAATAATTGAGATCCGTGATTTAATTAGAAATATAGGAAAAGATAAAACCGTTTTTCTTTCTACTCATATCATGCAAGAAGTGGAAGCTATCTGTGATCGCGTTATTATTATTAATCAAGGAAAAATTGTAGCTGATAATCAAATTCAGCATTTAATTTCTGAATCGAATGAACAAATAATAGAAGTTGAGTTTGATCAAGAAGTTAGTGAATCAATGATTAATGAAATACCTAATATTATTTCATATGAGAAGATTGGAAATTACTGGGAATTACATTTTAATTCTGAACATGATATGCGACCAATACTCTTTGACTTTGCACAACTTAATGGCTTAAAAACATTACAACTTACACAAAAGAATAAAAATTTAGAAAGTATTTTCAGGGAAAAACAAAATAATTTTTAAAGAGGTATTCTATAATAGGCAGTATAACACAAACTGTGTAAGTTAAAAAGTTATTCTGAAAAATTAGCTCGCTTAAAAGAGCTAAAATTTTTCGGAAATAACTTTTTAACGTTTTATATATTTACATAGTTATGATAGACAAAGAAGACTTATTAAACAACAAGGATTTTTTTAAATCCTTTAAAAATGGAGAAGATTTATCTTCCTTTTTTAAGCAAATGCATAAACGAGCAGTAGAACACATGCTCAATGCCGAACTAGATGCTCACTTAGATACCGAAAAACATCAAAAAACCTCTGACGGCAATTATCGTAATGGTCATGGAACCAAGAAGATTAAGACTTCCTTTGGAGAAGATCAAATTAAAGTCCCAAGAGATAGAGAAGGTAGTTTTGAACCTGTTTTAGTCCCTAAAAGACATAATATTATTGATGGTTTAGAGAATGTTATCATTTCATTTTATGCTAAAGGAATGAGTGTTAGTGATATTGAAGAGCAAATCAAAGAAATGTATAATTTTGACATTTCAACTTCTACCATTTCAAGAATTACTAATGCAGTAGCAAGTGAGATAGTAACCTGGCAAAACAGACCATTAGATGAAGTTTACTTAATTGTTTGGATGGATGGAATTGTTTTCAAAGTTCGTGAAAACTCAAAAGTAATCAATAAAACTATCTATTTAGCAGTAGGACTTAATCATGAAGGACGAAAAGAAGTTCTTGGTATGTGGTTAGGTAAGAATGAAAGTTCAAGCTTCTGGATGAGTGTTTTAACCGATTTAAAAGCCCGCGGAGTGGAAGATATTTTAATAACGGCTACCGATAATTTAAACGGATTTACTCAAACCATACGTTCTGTTTTTCCTGAATCACAAACACAGATTTGTGTGGTTCACCAAATAAGAAATGCTTGTAGATATGTCGTATGGAAAGATAAAAAGCAATTTACAACCGACATGAAACTAGTCTATACAGCACCAACAAAACAAGCCGCCGAGTTAGCTCTAGAAGATTTTGCTCAAAAATGGGAATCTAAATATGGATATGCTATCAAATCTTGGAGGGAAAATTGGGACGAATTAACCATCTTTTTGACTTCCCGTTAGAAATCCGCAAAATTATTTATACCACAAATTTAATTGAAAATCTTAATGGGAAAATTCGCAAGTACACCAAAAACAAAATGTCGTTTCCAACAGATGAGGCGGTAATAAAATCGGTTTACCTTGCCTTAAAAGAAGCAACTAAAAAATGGTCGATGCCAATACAAAATTGGGGTATTGTTTTAAACCAATTTAATCTTATATTTGAAAAAAGGCTCAGATTATAAAATCCAAGCCTAAACTTTTTAACTTACACACTTTGTAGGATAGTGTCCTATAATACAACAGAATACCTCTTTTTTAAATTTCTTTATTAGCTAACTGTCCACAAGCAGCATCTATATCTTTTCCTCTACTTCTCCTAACCTTTACTACTACATCAGCTGCCTCTAAAGTTTTTATATAATCATTTATTGCTTGTTCTGATGCTTGTTGAAAATCACCTTCATCTATAGGATTGTATTCAATCAAATTAACTTTACAAGGAACGTACTTACAAAATTTAACTAGAGCATCTATTGATCTCTTATCATCATTAATTCCTCTCCAAACAACATATTCATAAGTTACTTTACTCTTTGTCTTTTTATACCAATACTGCAAAGCTTCTCGCAAATCTGTTAAAGGGAAATTTTTAGTAAAAGGCATAATTTCATTTCTAATTTCTTCCACTGCTGAATGTAATGAAACAGCTAATTTGAATTTAACTTCATCATCTGCCATTTTTTTTATCATTTTAGAAATACCTGATGTAGAAACGGTAATACGCTTAGGAGACATGCCTAATCCTTCTGGTGATGTTATTTTATCTATTGCTTTCATAACATTAGGGTAATTCATAAGAGGTTCTCCCATCCCCATAAAAACAATATTTGATAAAGGACGATTATAATATAAACGACTTTCTGAATCTATAGCCGCCACTTGATCATAAATTTCTCCTGGCTCTAAGTTTCGCATTCTTTTTAATCGTGCTGTTGCACAAAAATTACAATCTAAACTACATCCAACTTGACTTGACACACATGCTGTCGTTCGAGTTTCAGTTGGAATTAATACAGATTCTACTACTAAGCCATCATGCAAACGAACTGCATTCTTTACCGTTCCATCTTCACTCCTTTGCATCTGATCTACTTTTATATGCTGGATTACAAAATTGTGTTCTAACATATCTCTAGTTGCTTTAGAAAGACTTGTCATATCTTCAAACTTATGTGCTTTTTTTTGCCATAACCATTCATAAACTTGATTTCCTCTAAAAGCTTTATCTCCATTAGACACGAAAAATGCTCGTAATTCTTCTTTGCTTAACGCTCGTATATCTCTCTTTTCTGTTTGCATGAGGCAAAGATAAGAATTCTTAATTTTTTCAAATATCAAATTCCTACATAGTATTAAGCAAGATTCATTTCTTAGATTCTTAAATATTTTTTATTATATGCAAGCATAATATTTTTTATTATATTTGATCAAATTTACAATTATGGCAAAAACCACATTAACAGAATTATTAGATATAAAACATCCTATTATAATGGCTCCTATGTTTTTAGTTTCTAATACCGCTATGGTGATAGAAGGTATGAAAGCAGGAGTTGCAGGTTGTATCCCTGCCTTAAACTATCGTACTCTTGAAGAGTTAAGAAATGCTATAAAAGAATTAAAAGCAGCTAAAGTAGAAGGTGGAAGTTTTGGTTTTAACCTCATCGTAAACAAATCAAATATTAAATATAAAGAACAACTAAGGGTTCTTTGTGAAGAAAAAGTAGATTTTATTATCACTTCATTAGGAAGTCCTGAAGAAACCATATTAGAAGCGCATAAAGTAGGAATTAAAGTTTTTTGTGATGTTACTGATCTTAAATTTGCTAAAAAAGTGGAAAGCTTAAAGGCTGATGCTATTATAGCAGTAAATAATCAAGCTGGAGGACATAGAGGTGATGTAGATCCTGAAAAACTAATTAAATTATTAGATGAAAACACCTCTTTACCTGTTATTTCTGCTGGCGGTGTAGGATGTAAAGCTGACTTAAACAAAATGCTTAATTACGGAGCTATAGGTGTTTCTATCGGAAGTCTTTTTATTCCTTCTGACGAAGCAAATGTATCACAAGAATACAAACAAGCTTGTGTAGATTATGGAGCAAAAGACATTGTAATGACTGAAAAAATTTCAGGAACACCTTGTACAGTTATTAATACTCCTTATGTTCAAAAAATAGGAACAAAATTAAATTGGCTAGAACGATTTTTAAACACAAATAAAAGTCTAAAAAAATGGGCTAAATTAATTCGTTTTATGATTGGAAATAATGCAGTAACGAAAGCTGCCACACAAGCTACTTATAAAACAGTTTGGGTTGCTGGTCCAACAATAGAATATTCTAAATCTATTCAACCTGTACACAAAATAATAGAGGGGCTCATTCAATAATTCTATTATAGTATTAAAAGTTGATTAGGTAGTTATTGTTCTAAAAAAAAAATAATTACCTAATCATCCACTAGAAGTAAAAAGAACATTCAAAAGAAAGAAAACAAAACACCAACAATACTTTTTAGTAAAGTTGGAGAAAATGTTTTTTTCCAATGAATATTCTTTTTGTATTTTAAGGATTGAAGATAATTAAATTTTTAAAAATCTTTAATAAAGGCATTTACATAAAATATTTCCTTTTTCATCTTATTAAAGATAGAATCTTTTTTACTCAATTATTTAAAAATAATTATCTTAATTTTGTGATTTATCCATATAAGCAAATTCAAAGTTTTTTTAAACTTTGAGATTTGTAATTTGTAATTCGAAAATATGCATTTCATTTCAGAAGATTTAGAAAACTATGTCACTCATCATAGCGAGAACGAACCTGAGCTTTTAGCTCGTTTAAACAAAGAAACGCACCAAAAAATACTGCAACCTCGTATGTTAAGTGGTCATTTTCAAGGACGTGTTTTAAGCATGCTATCTAAGCTAATACGCCCTAATACTATTCTTGAAATAGGAACCTACACAGGCTATGCTGCGTTATGCTTAGCAGAAGGTTTAATTATTAATGGAACACTGGATACTATAGATAACAACGAGGAATTGTATGATTTTCAAAAAAAATATTTTGACCAATCTCCTTGGGCTAATCAGATACATCAGCATTTAGGAAACGCATTAGAAATCATTCCTACTCTAAACAAAAAATTTGATTTAGTTTTTATAGATGCAGATAAGGAAAATTATATTAACTATTTTCATCTAATACTTCCCATGATGAATTCTGGAGGTATAATTTTATCTGATAATGTATTATGGAGCGGTAAAGTACTGGAAGACGTAAAAGCAAATGATAAAAGCACAAAAATTCTTTTAGAATACAATCAACTTTTAAAAAATGACCCTAGGGTAGAAACGGTTTTACTTCCTATAAGAGATGGATTAACGGTGAGCAGAGTTTTATAAACTACTGCTCCTTTCTTTTTACTAACTTAGTATATAATACATAGAAACTTACTCCAAAAATTCCTCCAACAATATATCCTGTTAAAATATCACTTGGATAATGTAAACCTAAATAAATACGGCTATAAGCAAAAATTAAAGGAAAGAAAAAAAGTAAATAGGTATATTTATAATTTCTTCTAAGAATTAGATATACAAAAACTGTTGTTGCCATAGAGTTAGCTGCATGCCCTGAGAAAAAACTAAATGTATCACTACTTTTTACAATTCGTATAATTCCTTTTAATTCTGGAGTACTGCAAGGGCGTAATCGCTGAACTGCTTCTTTTACAAGATTAGTAAACTGATCTGTAAAGGTAATTAATAAAGTAATAGTGAACAGAACAACAAGAAAGGGTTTCCAGCCTCCTTCTTTTTATATACTAAATACAAAATTATGATAAAAAAGGGAGTCCAATGAAACTGTTTTGTAATAAACAACCAAAAACCATCGAATGATTGAGTTCCTAAACCATTTAAAAAAATAAAAAGCTGCTTATCTAGTTCTATTAAATATTCTAACATTACATCTGACGTTTTATAGGTCCAGTTAAATCTTCGAAGCTTTCTTTTACCTCATCTATTTCTTTCGTTATATCTAAGGAATTTTGTACAGGAGCATCTTTCATTATGCGATCCTGAACATTTTGCTTTATACTTTCTACTTCTTTAGAAAAATCAGTGGTCATTTGAGTTATTTCTTTCCCTGTAGTACTATTTTGGATTTCTGATTTAATATCATTAGTCGCGTTTTTTAACTGCGCCATTCCTTTTCCTAAAGTACGTGCTATATCTGGTATTTTATCTGCTCCAAATAACATAAGAGCTATAAAGATGATGAATATTAATTCACCGCCACCAATTCCGAACATATTATTATTTTTTACTTTTCACAAAGGTAATTAGAAATTCAATGAATACACGTTAAAAGAAATAAAAAACTTGCCATTCTACATATATAAGTAAAATGACAAGTTTAAGAGAATTAATATAATCAACTTTTTTTAATCAAATTTAGATTTAATTTCTTCTTTTGGCCAAGTATTATTTGAAACATCAATATCTGCGGTTTCTTCTTTAGGATCTATCTTTATTTTTTTTATAATTTTTTGAGTCGCAAAAACGCGTGAAACTTCTTTATCATTTTTTAACCAAATTTGAGCTGGAAATTTATAATTTTCTGTTGTATTATCTTCATAAGTAATTTCAACTAATAAAGGCATTACTAAACCTCCTGGTTTATCAAAAGTAACTTGATAAAAGTATTTAGGTGTTACTAATTTAGCTTTTTCTTCCGCTGTAAAATTTGTATTTATAAAATCTTCTAATGTTTTTATTTCTTTTGTTTCAAAAGACTTATCCATTGCTGGTTTAAAATCAACACTTGATTTTTCAACCATATACACTTTAGGTCCTGATGCTCTAAAACGATTTTTCCGTGTTACTTCTTGTGCCTTAAAACCAGCTGGTTCATCATTTGTTATAAAAAATTGTTTTACTTCTTTTACTCCTATATCATTGTAGTCAGTTGTGTAAAACCAACCGCGCCAAAACCAATCTAAGTCAACTCCTGACGCGTCTTCCATTGTTCTAAAAAAGTCTTCAGGAGTAGGATGTTTAAATTTCCAACGATTTGCATAGGTTTTAAATGCGTAATCAAAAAGCTCACGCCCCATAATAGTTTCTCTTAAAATATTCAACGCTGTTGCAGGTTTCCCATAAGCATTATTACCAAATTGTTTAATAACTTCAGAATTAGACATAATAGGCTCTATACCATTTTGATCTCCACTCATATATGGAACTATCATTTTAGCTGGACCTCGATCAGTTGGAAAATTAGGATCCCATTCTATCTCCGCTAAATACTCTAAAAAAGTATTTAATCCCTCATCCATCCATGTCCATTGACGTTCATCAGAATTAACTATCATTGGAAAAAAATTATGTCCTACCTCATGAACTATAACTCCCATCATACCATACTTTAAATGGTCTGAATAATTTCCTTTTTCATCTGGTCTTCCAAAATTCCAACAAATCATGGGATATTCCATTCCTTGATCTTGTGCATTAACAGAAACTGCTTTAGGATAAGGATAATCAAATGTTTTTGCAGAATAACTTTTTAAAGTATGAGCTACGATTTTAGTTGAATATTGCTCCCATAAAGGATTCCCTTCTTTAGGATAAATAGAAGTAGCCATTACTTTTTTATCTCCTAATTGAACCGCCATAGCATCTAAAATAAATTTTCGAGAAGTAGAAATCCCAAAATCACGTACATTTTCTGCTTTAAAACGCCATACTTTCTTTTTATCTGACCAAGATTTTTCTCTTTCTACAGCTTCTTCTTGGGTGGCTATAATTACGGGTTTATCAAATGTTTTTTCTGCTTGTAAATAACGCTGTAATTGGACAGGAGTTAGAACCTCTGCTCTATTTTGCAAGGTACCTGTAGCTTCCATTATATGATCTGCTGGCACAGTTATATTTACTTCATAATTTCCAAAAGGCAAAGCAAATTCTCCTTGTCCCCAAAATTGCATATTTTGCCATCCTTCTACATCATTATATACGGCCATACGAGGAAAAAATTGAGCTAGAACATATAATCTATTTCCATCTGGAAATTGTTCATAGCCACTACGTCCTCCATCTACCATATAATTTCCTACGTTGTACCACCATTTTATAGTAAAAATAAATTTTTCTCCTTTTGCTAAGGGCTTTTTCAAATCAACACGCATCATGGTTTCATTAATCGTATAAGAAATAGGTTGTCCCATAGCATCTTTAATATATTCTATATTAAAACCGCCATCAAATTTTTCCTCCATATAAGTACGTGAAAATGCTCTAGCACTGATAGCTGGATCTATTTTTTCATTTCTTACTAAAGGTGTTTTAGATGTTTTTGCAAAAAGATTTTGATCTAGCTGCACCCATAAATAATCTAATGATTCCTTTGCATTATTTGTATAAGTAATGGTTTCTACTCCGTATAAACGTGCTTTTTTATCATCTAACTCAATATCCATTTTATAGTCTGCACGTTGCTGATAATATTCAGGCCCTGGAGCTCCTGAAGCAGTACGATACATATTGGGCGTAGCCATTAAATCATACATCTGACGAAACTTACTTTGATCTGTATGAGTTTCTGATTTAGACTTACTCTTTGATTCTTGGGCCACTCCTAGAAAAGTAGAGAATAACGCAACTACTAGAGACGTTAATTTTTTCATTTATTTATTACAAAATTAGTTAGAACTTTAACTTTATTAATTTTTAAAGGCTAAAAATAAAATCTTTTTTTAATTTCCTTAAATATTTATCAATACTTTAACACTCCACTTGTATTGTTTCCCGAAAATAAAAAACTGTTTTTCATTCCTTTGTTATTTATATGAATCAAATTTTGTTGTTCATCGTTAAGCTCTAAGAGCGCATTATTATATATTTCAAGAAGTTTTAACTTCGATACGTTTTCTATTTTGTAATAACCAACTAAAACATTTCCTTCTATTTCTTTTTGTACAAAGTACAAGCTTTTAAATTTTCCATTTATTTTTATTTTAAATGTTTCATGCAAATATTTTTTCATTAATTCTACATCCCTTTCTGTTTCTTCTTTCTCACCTAAAGCAGTCTTTATATGATATTTAGAAAATAATACTTGATTAAAATCATCTATAAATATCCGAGTTGTTATTTGAAGTCTCTTTTTTTCAGGTTCATAATTAATTTGATATATAGACACATAAAACTTATGAATAGTAAAAGAGCTTAAAAGGAAAAAAGCAATTAAATGCAATGTAATTTTCTTAATCATCTTATAAAATATATTATTTCTGAATAGTTATTATTTCTTTATATCTAACAGCCAAATCAATTAAATCAAAACGCAAAGCTCCAAAATTTTTTGCTTGTAAATCCTGAGCAATCTTAGAATTTTCAGAAGCATAAACGATAAAACCATCTAAATAATTATCTGGTATTTTTAAAATGTCCCGATAAAATTCTTGTGAAAAAACAGATTTAAGACGGTTCTTATTTATCTCACTCTGCTCTACCTTTAATTCTTTCTTCAACATAGCTGTTCTTCCTGATATTTGATTAATCAAACCTGTCATACTCATACCTCCTACAGGAATTAATAAAAAACTATACCACTTAAAACTACCTGCTTCTAAAAGCTTTCTTTCAGCTGGCGTATAACTTTTTACATTTTCAGTTATAATTCCTAATTTTTTAGCCGAAATAGTTTTAACAACCACCTCTTCCATTTCAACAACTTTTACTTTTACTTTTACAACAAAAGGGTTTTGTTTAAAAGAATTTGAGTTAAGTCGAATTTCTAATGGTTCTATTTTAGAAGAAGTAAAAACTAACAAATTATCAGAATTTGCTTGTATTTTAAATTTACCCTCTGAACTTGTAGTTGTTGTTTCTTTAGTAGTTCTATTTATTACGATAATTTGATCTAAAGGACCTAAATCAGATTGCACTATTCCATCTAATAGAATTTTATTCTGTGCAAATCCAAATTGAGAAATAGCAAATAAAACCCATAGTACAATTTTACTTTTCATTTTTATTCAATTCATTAAATTTAAAAACGAGTTCCACTAATCGAAGTTTTAAATTTGTAAGATCTTTTTCTTGTAAAATTTTATCTATCAAAAAATCCTCAGAAGCCAAAACTAGAAAACCTTCTAAATATTCTTTTTCTATCTTTAATGTAAAAAGAAAAAAATCTTCTGTTAATTTATTAAGAAGCTTAACTGTATTTGATTCATATTTTTCATTTTCGAGTGCTTTTTCAAACATTTTAGTCTTTCCTGAAAATGTATTCAAAACACGATCAAAAGACACTTTAGAGCTCAACCCATAAAAATTTTGATCACCACCTCTTGCGGCATATAATTTCCGTTCTATTGAAGTATATGTCTTCTGATCTTTATTTACAATTCCTAACGATTTAGCTGAAAACCTTTTAATATAAACTTCTTGTAATTCTTTTATTTTGGGAGAAACAGACAATAAAAGAATATTTGTTTTAAATGAATTTAAATTTAACCGTATTTCAAGAGGTTCTATTGTAGGAGAAGCAATAAGTAAAACATCTTCTGGACAAGCCGCTAATTCAAACTCTCCAATAGGATTTGTATAAACCCATTGACCTGTAACCCTATTAACAACCATGAGACTATCTTTCTTAATCAAATCTACTTCAACTTTTCCTTTTATATTTTCTTGAGCAAAGATATTTTGTATACCAAAAAGCAAAAGTACAATCTTTTTATACATATTTTTTTTGTAAAAATAGTTTCTCTACTAGCTAATAAAGTACTAATAGAATAGTAAAATTTTGTTAATTCTGTATATTTGAATCAAATTATAAAAAATGAAAAAAGTTATTTTAGCAAGTACATCCACTTTATATAGTGGTGGTTATTTAGAATATTTACTTCCTACTTTATGTAATCATTTTAACAAAGTAAAAACTTTGCTTTTCATACCGTATGCACAACCAAGCGGAATAAGTTATGAAGCATATACAGCAAAAGTAGAAGAGGCTTTTGCTAAAATTGACATTTCAGTAAAAGGAATACATGAATTTAAAAATCCAATAGAAGCAGTACAAAATGCTGAAGGTATTTTTACAGGAGGTGGCAATACTTTTTTATTAGTATCTAAACTTTACGAAAAAGGTCTCGTATCAGTTTTAAAAGAAGTAATTGAAAAAGGGACTCCTTATTTAGGTACAAGTGCAGGAAGTAATATTGGAGGAAAAACAATGAACACTACTAATGATATGCCTATCATTCTTCCTCCAAGTTTTGAGACATTAGGCTTAATTTCATTCAACTTAAATCCGCATTATTTAGATCCTGTTGAAGGTTCTACTCATATGGGAGAAACCCGAGAAACACGTATTAATGAATTTCACAAATTAAATACAACACCAGTTTTAGGACTACGTGAAGGAAGTTGGTTAGAAGTATATAATTCAGATGTTTTTTTAAGAGGTGATCTCACAGCGAGACTTTTTAGACCAAATGAATTTGCTGTAGAAATGGCTCCTGGAGAAAATTTAAATTTCTTAAGTTAATTTTAAAATATTAAGACCTTCTAAAAAGAATAAAAAATAATTTTCTAATAAATATTAGAAAAAATGAATAAACTAAATTCATATAACACATTCGATCATTTTTTAGACGGTCTTATACCTTTAAATATAAAACGAAAGACTTCATAAGATTTATGAATTCTATTATATAATTAATTTCATAATAACCAACTGGTTATAAAGAAAAACATAATTTATTTGTATCTATAAACTTTGATTAAGAAATCATTAAGATTTAACAGACGAAATATAACGTAAAAAAGTTTTAAAAAGAAAAAGCCCAAATTTTCATTTGGGCTTTTAACTAGAGCGGAAGACGAGGCTCGAACTCGCGACAACCAGCTTGGAAGGCTGGAGCTCTACCAACTGAGCTACTTCCGCATTGCGAGTGCAAATATAAGCATGTTTTTTGTTTCTCCAAATTTTTAAAAATCTTTTTTTAAAAAAAATCCGATCAATAACCCATTTACCCGATAAAAACCCATTTCCGAAATAAATCTCTTTCTAATAAAACCGTACTTTTGTGTAACATAACTAACTATTAAAAGAATTTTAAAAAGAGAACATACATCATTATAAACGATGTACTTAGAGCTGGAAAACTACTAGCTGATTATTCTTTTAAAGGTGATTAATTAGATATTCATTGATTTGAAAAGGCAGTCTAAAAGCAGTTATTTCAGTCTTTCTTCATCAAAATAATTTATGTAATTTTATTAGTCAATATCAAACAAGAAGAATGGCTATTTTAAAAAATGATGGAACTAAAGACTATGAAGTATTATTAAAGCATTTGGAACAATTTTTGAAAAGAGAATCCATAGCGTCAATTTCATTTAATGCAATAGGTTTTATAAAAAATCAAACACCAAAGAATAGGTGAAGTATTTAATACAATAATATAGGCTTACACTGTCTTATGTACAAAGAAATTAATATATGAAAAAAATTTACCCATTATTCATTTCTATCTTAATTTATTTAGGTTGTGCTAATAACACTAACCCTAAATTTTTTTCAACAGAAGAAAGCATTAAAAATGCTTTACAAAATGAAAGTCTATTAGAAAATTGGGATATAGACGAAAATAGAATAGCTCTATTGGAAGCCATAAGAAAATCAATAGAAGAAGGATTGTTTCCTGAAGATTATCATTATTCAGAATTATTAAAATACGAAGATTCAATAGTACTAACACCTGATCAAAAAGAAAACTATCATAAATTACTAACGATTGCCTTAATTAAATATAGTTCTCATTTAAAAAATGGAAAACTTGATGCTAACGAAATTTATTCAGATTGGGAAATAACCCCTAAACCTATTGTTACAGATTCTATATTAACTACCATTTTAGCAAAAAAACAAGTAGACAGCTTAATTAATAATAGCAAACCTCAACATTATATTTACAAAGGACTTAAAAAGGCTTTATTAAAAATTAATACTATGCCTAACGAAATCTTTGATACAATAAAACCTAAACTGAATGAAAAATTATATTTTGGATTAAAAAACAGCAATACAATAGCCAAAATAAAAAAAAGATTAAGACTATGGGGTGATTTAAAACCTAATGATACTCTTTCTAACAAAACCTTTGATGAAAATTTAAAAAAAAGCAATCATTCAATTCCAAAACCGTCATGGTTTACAAACAGATGGACGAATAGGCTTAGGTACTCTAAAAGCTTTAAACCATAGCAAAGAATATCGCAAACAACAAATCATGGTAAATCTTGAAAGATGGAGATGGTTTCCTTCTGATTTAGGAACCAATTATTTAGCTGTTAATCTTACTGATTTTCAATTACAAGTTGTAGAAAATAATGATACTACAAAAACTTATCGAGTAGTCATTGGTCAACCTAAACGTAAAACCCCTATTCTTTCTTCAAAGGTTGACAATATCATTTTCAACCCTACTTGGACAGTTCCTCCTACGATTATTAAAGAGGATTTGATTCCTGCTGCTACAAAAAATAGAAGTTATTTTTACAAGAGCAAAATCAAAATTTTTAATTCTAAAAATAAGGAAATAGCGCCATATGAATGGAAACCTGAAGATGCTTTAAGTTATAAATATGTACAAAATCCTGGTTATAATAATTCTTTAGGCTTAGTAAAAATAAATTTTAGCAACAAGCATTTAGTGTTTATGCATGACACAAATCATAGAGACCTTTTTGAGAATCAATATCGAGCTTTAAGCTCTGGATGTGTTAGAATAGAAAAGCCACTACCTTTGGCTGAATATTTACTAAAGGATAAATTGAAAAAACAATATATAAAAGAAGAAATTATTCAAAAAAATAAACCTAAAGGCTCTACTCCTATATTCAAGAAAAAACTCATAGAAGTTCCTACTTATTCACTGGCTGAAATAGACACTATCATTCAAAAAAAAGAGACAAAAGCTGTAAAAGTAAGTCAGAATTTTGGAATTCATTTTCTATATTTTACAGCTTGGTCTGATAAGGGAATTTTGCAATTTAGAAACGATATTTATCAATATGATTCTGAATTATACACACGATTAAGCAGTCAATTTACTAGCGATATCATAAGCTCTAGTCGGATGATAAATAAATAAACACGTTTTTCCTTTTACTGTATTAATGACATCATATTTTATCGCTTCAGGTATAGCAGGACATCCTTGACTTCTACCTAAGTAACCTTGCATTTTTATTACACCTGGATTAGCATATTCTGCTCCGTGCATTACAACTGAACGATTTCTAGCATTATCATTAATACCTCTTTCTTGACCATCTAATTTAAGAGATAATCCATGTTTTCCTACATAGGTTTCTCCTGTTATATAAAACCCTAAACTACTCTTACTAGAATTTAATTCGTTTGAAAAACTATTAGCAAACTCTCCTCCTGATTTCATTCCGTGTGAAACCAAATTATTAAATAAGATTTTATTCGAAACCAAATCAATAACCCACATCCTTTTTTTAGTTGATGATAAACTAAAATCAATTACAGTCAATACTTCTTTTTCTATTAAACCTTTTTCTTTTAATGAATAATATCCTAACATGGCTCTCTTAAAACACTCCATAGGCGGTAATGCCAAATGGTTTGTATTTAAAGAAAAATAGATCATCTCAATTTTGGCTAACTTAGCATTAGCGCTTTCATTCGTTACCAAATCACAATTCACGTTATCAGTAGCCTTTAGGGAAAAAGACATTAAGAATAACAAAACAAGGGGCAAAAATCTGTAAACCATTGACAATCTTTTAATTACATTGTTATTACTACAATACAAATATTATAAAAAAAAACAGATAGAACAAATTATTTTTGCATTTTATCGGTTTTTTTTGCTTTTCATCGATTTATTAGATTAAAATATCCCCTCTTAATTTTAAACAATGTCCATTATAAAATATCATTATGAAACTATAATATTATAATCAAATTAGATAAAATTCTGTGTTATTCAAGATATGTATTTCGTTAAATCATTAAAAAAATAATTATTTTATATCAACAAAGTTATTTTTAATAATTTCTTTTCTCTACAACATTATTAAGATATTAAAGCTAAAAATATGTTATTGAATTAGTTTACCTAAGAGTAATTTATTGAATCCGCTATTTAAAAATATTTTTAAATTAATCGAATATTGTTTTAGCATTTCCCTTTTTCTAAGATAAAAGATATCTTGAATTAGAGTTCTTAATTTAGTTCATATTTTTTTCAACTTAGTCACAAGATTAATTCTATCGGTAAAAAGTTATTTACGCCAATCTCCTTTATTCCCCAATAATCATTCGTTATAGGGTGTACTCATAATTCTATCTGCTTAACAAACGGTATAGTAATTATTAATAATTCAAATACGTTTTTTATAATACATACAGGGGGAACAAATGTTTTAACATCTGATTTACATAAAAAACAATCTATAATAGTCTTATTTTATAATCCATTAGAATTAAAGATCATATTTGATTTCAAATTCCTATTTTTGATATTTCAAATAACATTTCTAACAAGATGAATAAAAAAGTAATTTTAATGATTCTTGACGGCTGGGGAAAATCGCCAGACCCTAAAGTATCAGCTATTGATCAAGCACATACCCCTTTTATAGATAATCTTTACACAAATTTCCCCAATGCCACATTACGAACTGACGGACTTAATGTAGGATTACCAGAGGGACAAATGGGAAATAGCGAAGTAGGCCATATGAATCTTGGAGCAGGAAGAATAGTATATCAAGATTTAGCAAAAATTAACTTAGCTGTTCAAAACAAAACATTAAACAATGAAAAAGTATTAATAGAAGCTTTTGAATATGCCAAAAATAACAATAAACCTATACATTTCTTAGGCTTAGTATCAGATGGAGGAGTTCACTCCCACACAGATCATTTAAAAGGGTTATTGGATGCTACAAAAGATCATAATGTAGAAAAAGTTTTCATTCATGCCTTTACAGATGGTCGTGATGTAGATCCTAAATCAGGAATAAAACACATAGAAGAATTAGCTGAATACTGTACTCATTCAAGTGCTAAAATTGCTACTATTACAGGACGCTATTTTGCTATGGATCGTGACAAACGATGGGAACGTGTAAAAAAAGCGTATGATGTTATGGTACATGGAATTGGTAAAAAAGCAACAGATCCTACAGCTGCTATAAAAGAAAGTTATCTCAATAACATTACAGACGAATTTATTGAACCCATTGTATTAGTAGATAAAAATGAAGAGCCTTTAACAACAATACAAAATGGGGATGTTGTTATCTTCTTTAATTTCAGAACTGATAGAGGCCGTGAATTAACGGAAGTACTTTCTCAAAAAAATCTTGATGAACACAATATGCGTCATTTAGATTTATATTATGTTACCATGACTAACTATGACGATACTTATAAAAATGTACACGTTATTTATGACAAAGATAACATTACAGAAACCTTAGGGGAAGTAGTAGCGAAAGCTGGCAAAAAACAAATCAGAATAGCTGAAACAGAAAAATACCCACATGTTACTTTTTTCTTTTCTGGAGGACGAGAAGAACCTTTTGAAGGAGAAAGTCGCATTTTATGTCCATCTCCTAAAGTTGCAACATATGACTTACAACCAGAAATGAGTGCTTTTGATTTAAAAAACGCATTAATTCCTGAATTACAAAAAGAAGCTGTAGACTTTGTGTGTCTTAATTTTGCAAACGGAGATATGGTAGGACATACAGGAGATATGAAGGCAGCTATTAAAGCCTGTGAAGCAGTAGATCAATGCGTAAAAGATGTTATTTCAACTGCTTTAGAACATAATTATACAACCATATTAATTGCTGATCACGGTAATTGTGACACTATGATAAATCCTGATGGAAGTCCTAATACAGCTCACACAACAAACCCTGTTCCTATTATACTAATAGATAAAGAATTAAACAATATAAACAGTGGGGTTCTAGGTGATATAGCTCCTACTATTTTAGAATTAATGGGGATTCCGAAACCATTAGTTATGACTAGCAACTCACTTTTATAAATTAATAAAAACGGTAAAAGAAAATTTGACTTTAATCAATTAAATACAAAAGGAGTCTATCATTGAATATTATATGATTAGACTCCTTTTTTTAATCAGTTAAAAAGCTTTAGTCTTTTTATTAAATTATTCCTTTTTATTATTTTCTAATCTTTTGTTCCCACTCCCAAGCACTTGTCAATGCTTCTTCTAGAGTAGATTTAGATTTCCAGCCTAAAACTTCATTAGCCTTTGCTGTATGTGCGTAAGCTTCTGTAATATCACCTTCTCTTCTTCCTACAATTTTGTACGGTAATTTTTGACCTGATACTTTTTCAAAAGTAGAAATTACTTCTAATACAGAACTTCCTGTTCCAGTCCCTACATTAAAAATTTCAACTTTTTCTTGATTCTCTTTACCTAATAAACGTTCTAATGCTACTACGTGTGCTTTAGCTAAATCTACCACATGAATATAGTCACGAATGGCTGTTCCATCTTCTGTAGGATAATCATCTCCAAAAACTGATAATTCTTTTCTTAGACCTATTGCAGTTTGTGTAATAAAAGGAATTAAATTTTGAGGAACTCCCAGTGGTAATTCTCCTATTTCTGTAGAGGGATGTGCCCCAATTGGATTAAAATAACGTAATAAAACAGCATTAATATTAGAAACTTTAGCAACATCTGTAATTATTTCCTCTCCTATTTGCTTAGTATTCCCATAAGGAGATATTGCTGATTGAACAGGAGCATCTTCTGTTATAGGCATTTTTTCTGCTTGACCATAAACTGTACACGAAGAACTAAAAATAAAATGCGCTTCTGGCTTTTGTTCTAACTCTTGTAAAAGATATACTAAAGCATTAATATTATTTTCATAATATAACAATGGATTTTCAACACTTTCTCCAACTGCTTTGCTAGCAGCAAAATGAATAACACCATTTACATCTGAATATTTTTGAAAAAAGTCTTGAACTGATTTTTTATCGCGCAAATCAATTTTTTTCAAAAATAGGCTTCTTGCCTGTAATATTTTGAATTCCTTCTAAAACATCTATAGATGAATTTGATAAATTATCTATTACTATAACTTCAAATCCTTTATTTTGTAATTCTACTACAGTATGAGATCCTATAAACCCCAAACCTCCAGTCACTAATATTTTCATATGATTTAATAATTTGTTTATTGTTTATTGTTTATTGTTCTAAAATTAAATTGTATAGGCGATATTATCCCACAAAATCTAAAACTACATCAGTAATAAATTTTATCTGTTCATCATCTAACTCCGTATGCATTGGTAAAGCTATCACCTCTTTTACTAACTGATTTGTTACAGGAAAATCGGTTTCATTATAACGCGAATCTAAATACGCTTTTTGGCTATGTAAAGGAATTGGATAATAGATTGCACATGGTATTTGTTTTGACTGTAGATATTCTAATAAGGCATCACGTTTTCCATTTGTTACCCTAAATACATATTGATGAAATACATGATCATCATTATTAATATCAAATTGAGGTGTAACTATGTTAAGATTTGAAGCTAAAGCTTGATTGTATTTATAAGCAGCCTCTCTACGTGCATTATTATAAGTATCTAAATGTGGTAATTTTGCTTTTAAAACAGCTGCTTGAATAGTATCTAATCGAGAATTTACTCCTACAACATCATGGTGATAACGTATATACATTCCATGATTCACAATACCTCTAATAACATGAGCTAGTTCATCATCATTAGTAAAAATAGCTCCACCATCACCATAACACCCTAAATTTTTAGAGGGAAAAAAGGAAGTTGCTCCTACATGACCTATTGCTCCTACTTTCGCTTTAGATCCATTTTTAAAAGTATAATTAGCACCTATAGCCTGTGCATTATCTTCAATAACATATAAATTATTTTCACTAGCTATTTCCATTATTTCATCCATGTTTGCAGCACGACCAAACAAATGTACAGGGACAATGGCTTTTGTTTTAGGGGTTATTACTTTTTTAATTGCTTCAATAGAAATATTCATTGTATCCATATCTACATCAACTAACACAGGGGTTAACTGTAACAATGCAATAACTTCTACGGTAGCTGCAAAAGTAAAATCAGCTGTTATTACTTCGTCTCCTGGTTTTAACCCTAATCCCATCATAGCAATTTGTAGAGCATCTGTTCCATTAGCGCATGGTATTACATGTTTAACTCCTAAATATTTTTCTAAATCTGCTTGAAATTGATGAACTAAAGGTCCATTGATATAGGTTGTAGTATCTAAAACTTCCTGAATGGAAGTATTAACTTCTTCTTTTATTTTATCATATTGGCTTTTTAAATCAACCATTTGTATCTTTCTCATCTAATAAAATTTAGGTTACAAATCTACTAATTTAATAGCTTTTCTACTAAATTTTAGAAAACTAATGTATTTTAGCATCATTAAATTATGACTATGCTTTTTCTATACAATATAATTATCTATTTAGTACAGTTTCTTGTAAATATTATTGCTTTATTTAATCCAAAAATTAAATTATTTACTGAAGGACGAAAAAATGTTTTTAAAACCTTATCTTCTACGATTAATCCCACAGACAAAACAATTTGGTTTCATGCTGCATCTTTAGGAGAATATGAACAAGGACTACCTGTCATAGAAGAAATAAAAGAAAAATTTCCTTCTCATAAAATAATATTAACTTTTTTTTCTCCTTCAGGTTATGAGGTTAAGAAGAACAGCTCTATTGCTGACATTACAATATACTTACCTTTAGACACTAAAGCAAATGCCAGCCATTTTTTAGAATTAGTACATCCTGAAAAAGTTTTTTTATTAAATATGAGTATTGGCCTAATTACTTGAATGAATTAGGAAAAAGAAAAATTGAAACTTATTTAATTTCTGGTATTTTTAGAAAAAATCAATTATTTTTCAAATGGTATGGTGGTTTTTATCGAAATGCTTTAAAAAATTTCAATCATTTTTTTGTCCAAAACAGTTCTTCTAAAGAGTTACTACAAACAATCATGTTTCAAAATTGTACTGTTTCAGGTGACACTCGTTTTGACCGAGTACTTACTATTTTAGAAAGAGATAATTCATTAGATTTTATTAAGCAATTCAAAAATAATAAAACAACAATTGTTATAGGTAGTTCTTGGCCAAAAGATGAGGAATTACTAACTGAATATATCAATCAATCTCCAAACGATATAAAATTTATTATTGCTCCACATAATATTAAAACAGCACAGATAGCACTTCTTAAATCTCAAATAAAAAAATCAGTCGTATTATATTCTGAAATGAATAATCAAAATCTTACTGATTTCAATGTTTTTATTATTGACACTATTGGAATTCTAACTAAAATTTATTCTTATGCTGATATAGCATATGTAGGTGGTGGTTTTGGCAATCCAGGTGTACATAATATTTTAGAACCTGCTACTTTTGGAATTCCGATTATAATTGGCCCTAACTATTCCCATTTTGCAGAGGCTACCGCTTTAGTTCATCAAAAAGGTTGTATTTCAATTTCTAATCAAGCTGAATTAAACCAAGCTTTTGAGCTATTATTTCAAAACGAAGACGAAAGACATGAAAAAGGCCATATTTGTCAAACTTTTGTACAAATGAATGCTGGAGCTACTAAAACCATTATATACGCTATTTCTAAATGACTCATTTTAAACTTATAGAAAAAAATCAAATTAACGTAGCAGTTAAAATGATGCAGGATTTTTATGCTATTGATAATTATCCTATTAACCCTTTAATTTCCTCTACCTTATTTGATCAATTTATTTCCAATAAAAACTTAGGAAGATGCTGGTTTATATATGACGATAATGAAATTATAGGATATATTATTCTGACTTTCATTTTTAGCTTTGAATACCAAGGCATTTTAGCTTTTATAGATGAATTATATCTAGCACAACACTCAAGAGGAAAGGGTATTGGAAAAAAAGCATTAGATTTTATAAAAAAGGAAGCATTAATACTCAATGTAAAAATGATCTATTTAGAAGTAGAAGAACACAATATGAATGCTCAAAAACTATACATTTCAAATGATTTCATGATTCATAAAAGAAAAATAATGAAATATAAACTGTAATTTAAAAAATCACTAAACACATTTTAGGATAGTGTCGGATAGTGTCAAAATCTAAATTATAAACTCATCTTTTCTTTAAATAAAATAGATTGCCTTCTTGATATTTCTATTTTTTGATCATCAAAAAGCTGTATTAATAAATTACCACTAAACCATAAATCAATATTTTTAATGTAATTTACATTAATTATTTGATTACGATTAGCTCGAAAAAATCTTCTGGAAGTTTTTTCTCAATTTGGTTAAGAGATTTATTTAATATAGCTTTTTGATTATTAAAAAAACTTTGGTATAATTCCCCTCTACTTCGAAAAGATAAATATCCGCCACTTTTAACAACCAACATTTTTCACCCTCTTTTATAAAAATTTGATTCGAAACATCTATTTTTTGTTGATTTTTAATTGCTTTATTTTCTATTTTTTGCCTAACCTTATCTATTGCTTTTGAAAATCGATTAGGACTTATAGGTTTCATTAAATAATCTAATGCGTTATATTCAAATGATTTTAAAGCATACTCATCAAATGCCGTGGTAAAAACTGTAACAGGAACGTTATCGAGCATTTCTAATAGTTGAAAACCGTCCTTTTCAGGCATATTTATATCTAAAAAAAGTAAATCAGGATTCAAAGAATTAATCAATTCATATCCTTTATCTACATTCTCTGCTTCTGCTAAAACTTCTATTTCAGGGAAGCTTTTAATCAATTCTTTTAATTCATTCCGAGCTAATCGAGAATCTTCAACTATAACTGCTTTAATTTTCATGATCTTACACATCAAATAGGAATTACAACTTTAGCTTTTACAATGTTATTTTTTTCTATAATTTCAAAAGTAGCTCTATTACCATATAAAAGAAAAAGCCTTTCTTTTATATTTTTAACGCCTATTTGAGTAGAAGTACTATTTTTTTTTAGAAAACCTGTATTTTCAACAATTAAATGAAGCTCATTTTTTATAATACTTGAAATTAATTTTACAATCCCTCCCTCTTTTATATTTGAGACACCATGTTTTACCGCATTTTCAACTAACATTTGCACGATCATAGGTGGAATAGAAAACTGTAAAGTATCAGATTCTATTTCTGTTATATATTCTAACCTATCTTCTAATTGTATTTTAGAAAGAGCTATATAATTACCAACCATTTCTATTTCTTCTTCTAATACAATTTTATTGATATCATTTTTAGTTAAAGAATAACGTAACATTTCTGACAACCTAGTTAACATTTCTCTAGATTTCGAAGGGTTTTCAAGAATTAGTCCACGAATATTATTTAAACTATTAAACATGAAATGGGGATTTATTTGACCTTTAAGGGTATTTAATCGTATTTCCCTCAGATTCGTTTCTAACTCTAATTGTTTAATTCTAATTTCTTTTAAATATTTAACCGTCTTATAGGTCATAACAATAAAAAACCAAATTAAAAAGATACAGCAAATACAGGAATATTTGCTAATTTCATAAGAAAAGTCAATGTGTTTTCTCTATGTAAAAAATATTCTAAAGGCACAGATAATACAGGCCATAGTAAAAGATGGTAAAATATTTGAGATAATACAAAAACAGAAACAATTCCTAAAAAAGATTTCTTTGTAATTTTTCCAATCTGAACTTTGTAGTCTATATATACCAGAATAATATTAGATAAGAAAAAACCTAATAACCCACATAAAAAACCTTCTGCGATAAAATAATACAACGTATTCCATTGAGAATCATTCCACTTTTCAACTTCAGAAAGTCTGTAGGATAGTTTTTCAAACGTTAAGATAGATAGTAAATAAACTTGCCATCCAATAAAATTCAAAATATGGTATTTCCAATTTTTTATTAGTTTCATTTAAAATAAAATTGACATAATTAAATCTATCAACTTTGTTATCAGATGTAATATAAATTGTATCATGTTATTATTTTTAATCTCTAGTAAAAATTATTTAAACTAAAGATAGCTTAATCAATATTTCTTATATTCAAACTGCGATAATACAAAAGTTATCACATTATAAATATTTTTTAAAAACTCATTTTTTAACTAATAGGGATTCAATAGCATAACTAATAATACCTAATTCCCTATATCATTTGTAATAAACATACTGTTTAGAATATCTTAGCTTTATGAAAATATTATTTTTCAAAAGCTGTCACGAGAGGTTCTTTCCTAAAAATAGTAACAAACCCAAACTCGATATACAAACATTTTCTATTCTATAGAAAATAAAAAAATAAGCTACAGTCTAAATCAACTATGATGTCTTTTCATTTTATAACCCTATTAAAATAAATAATGATCTCTATTCGTTTTTTGATTGATGATTGACGACTAGTATTTGCTTTTTGACTAATTTTTAATATTATTTATATTAAGACTAGCCATAGACTTAAGTTTAATTAATTTAAAATTAGAAAACAGTCCACATAAAGAGCCAATACAAATTACAACATATGTTCATTAATAATCTTATATGTTCTATACTGTAAAGATAAAACAATACTATTTCATTTTTTATGAAAAAATGATAAACGGTAAATATAAAACGACAAGAGGTATTTCTTAATCAAAATATAAAAAAAGTACATAATTCCTTAAAAATTGTAACTTGCACGCGCTATAAATATATATTATGAAATTTTTACGACTACTTCTTATTTTAGTGGTTTCTCCCATTTTTGCCCAACAAGGTGGAATGTGGATACCTTCCTTATTAAAAGGAATGAATGAAACCGAAATGAAAAATCTTGGAATTAAGATATCAGCAGAAGAAATTTATTCAGCAAACAAATCAAGTTTAAAAGATGCAGTACCTCATTTCGATGGAGGCTGTACAGCTGAAGTTATTTCTCCTAAAGGATTAATTCTAACCAATCACCACTGTGGATATGACAACATACAAAGTCATTCAACAGTAGAACATGACTATTTAAGTAATGGCTTTTGGGCTTATAAAATGGATGAAGAACTTCCTAACAAAGACTTATTCGTAACCTTTATTGTTCGTATTGAAGATGTAACTTCTAAAGTTTTAGAAGGAACAGGATCTATATCATCTGAAATAGAGAAACAAAAAAAAATTCAGGAAAATATCTCTATCTTATCGAAAACATTACCTAAAGAATCTTGGCAGGAAAACCAAATTAAAACTTTTTATGATGGGAACCAATATATTCTATTCGTAACAGAAACTTTTCGCGATATACGTTTAGTAGGTGCCCCTCCAAGCTCAATAGGTAAATTTGGTTCTGATACAGATAACTGGGTTTGGCCTCGTCATACAGGAGATTTCTCATTATTTCGCATTTATGCTGATAAAAACAATCATCCTGCTGAATACTCAAAAGAAAACATTCCTTATAAACCAAAACATTTCTTTCCTATCTCTATAAAAGGAGTACAAGAAAACGATTTTACTATGGTTATGGGTTATCCAGGTCGTACCCAAGAATATTTACCTAGCTATGCTGTTGAACAAATCATAAACGATTTGAATCCTGCCCGTATAGAACTTCGCGATGCAACTTTAAAAACTCAAAATTCTTTTATGCGTAAAGATCCAGCAATCAAAATACAATATGCTGCAAAAAATGCTTCAATTGCTAACGCTTGGAAGAAATGGATGGGAGAAATTAAAGGACTAAAAAAAGCAAATGCTCTTGAAGCTAAACAAAAATTTGAAAATGAGTTAACTGAAAAAAATCAACAAAGCAGGTAAACAAATAGAATACGGAAATTTACTAAATGAGTTTAAAACAAATTATAACAACATACGTGAATATGCTATTGCTCGTGATTATTTTTCTGAAGTAGTATTGCGCAATTGTGAACTTTTAACTTTAGGCTATCGTTTATATCAATTAGAACAAGTTTTAAACACGAAAGGAGAACAAGCTTTTAACGATAAAAAAAACAGTTTTATAACAAATTCAGAAAGCATCTATAAAGATTTTAATGCAAATGTAGATGAAAAGGTTTTTGAGCAATTAATTAATATTTATGCAACAAAATCACCTAAACAATTCTTACCTAGTTCACTAAACAACATCAATGCTTCCCAACTAGCATCTGATATTTTTCAAAATTCAAAACTAACAAGTTATACAGGTTTAAAAGAACTATTAAACGGAGATACTAAATCAGTTATCTCAAAAATCAATCAAGATAAAGGCTTTATTTTAGCAAAATCAATAGCAGAAGCATATGATAAAAATGTAGCTCCTAAATTTAATGAAATCAACCTAAAAAATATTGCATTACAACGTACTTATATGAAAGCAATATTAGAATTAAGCCCTAAATCTGCTCGTATATTCCCAGATGCTAATAGCACGCTACGTATTACTTATGGAAAAATAAAAGGATACAAACCATCTGATGCCGTAACTTATTCCCCTTTCACAACTTTAGATGGTGTCATGGAAAAATATGTACCTGGAGATTATGAATTTGACGTACCTAAAAAACTAATTGAATTATACAACTCTAAAAACTTTGGTCAATACGCAGACAAAAATGGCAAAATGCCTGTTGCATTTATTGCTACTAATCACACGACAGGAGGTAATTCAGGTTCCCCCGCATTAGATGCTAACGGAAATCTAATTGGATGCAACTTTGATCGTGTATGGGAAGGCACTATGAGTGATATTTTTTATAGTCCTGAAATCTGTAGAAATATTATGGTAGATGCTCGCTATATTCTTTTTATAATAGACAAATTTGCAGGTGCACAAAACCTGATTGAAGAAATAAAAATCATTCAGCCAACAGCAACCTCTAAAAACAAATAAACATACTGATTATAAAGCCTTTTTCTTACAAGAAAAAGGCCTATAAATTTTGGCACATATATTGTAATAATTCCTTATGCTGACAAAGATTATTTTTTTTAAAAAAAAGTTTACAAAAAAGTTTTACGTAATAAAAAATTTATATCTTTGCGACACGAATTAATAATTAACCTTTTATAATTAAGTAAGATGAAAAAAGTTGTTTTAACTATGGCTTTAGTTGCTATGATGAGTGTTTCTTGTAAAGATCAAGCTGCTGCTACTGAAGAAACTGCTGTAGAAGCTGTTGATACTGCTGCTGTTGAGGCTGTTGACTCTGCTGCTGCTGTTGACTCTGCTGCTGCTGCTGTTAAAGAAGAAGTAAAAAAATAATTAGATAAAATCTAATATTTTTCAAAAGCTCCGATTTTCGGGGCTTTTTTATTTTACAACAAAAACCCCATCCTGAACATTCATCCAAAACAGAGTTTCCCCAAAAAAACTCTCAAACCTCAACAGCAAAAACCTCCAACTCCGGAAACACAAACTCATTAGCTGCAAAATCTAACACCTCTGCAAAAACAGCAGACCGCATCATCTCATCTACCCCACGCTGCATCAACAACTGAGTAGTATACTTACGACTCGTAGCCATCTCTCGCTTATCCACAATCAAACGAAAATAAAACTTTCCACTAGGCGTCTTAAAACGCATTATCGTTGCTTGTTCCAAAGACAATTTTAATCGATCTATATCCTCCTCACACTCAAAACGCAGCTCATAACTATCACTAGTCATTATCGTCTTACCTTTTCTAGAAACAAATTCAAATTTATAATAACCATCCAAACGCTTACTAATCACAAAAGTTGCCATACAACACCAAAAAACTTAACCCAAAATTAAAACCCAAGAAAACAAACTAGATCATCCCAAAAAGAAAACCCACTTGTTTTCTTTTCAAAAAACAAGCAAATCAACTTTATCAAAATTCACAAACTAAAACTTTAAATAAAAAAACAATCAACACCCTTCACACATCCTTAAAAACAATAAAGAAACAATATTCACCAAAACAAAAAACAACTTTAAGAAGCCAGAATCAAAAACAATAAAACCATTCCCTTTAAATTAGCCCCCAAGTCAAAACCCTCTCATTTCAAATATCTACAAAATAAAAAAGCCCTGATTTCTCAGAGCTTTCTTGTTGGTCTACAAGGATTCGAACCTTGAATGACTGAACCAAAATCAGTAGTGTTACCGTTACACCATAGACCATTAAACCTACAATACTTCCGTTTTGCGAGTGCAAATATACAAACTTTTTTTAATTATTTCCAACTTTTTTTCCCAAAAAAACAACACTAAATCAACACCAAACACAATATGCTTAAAACCAAATATTTACAAAAAAAAAAAAAAAAAACATAAACTTCATTTTCTCCAAACCAATCGAAGTACATGGTTAATTTCCAAAATTACACAAAAACACAACCCAACATTTCAAAGGATCAAAACAAAAAAAGCCCTGATCACTCAGGGCTTTTCTGTTGGTCTACAAGGATTCGAACCTTGAATGACTGAACCAAAATCAGTAGTGTTACCGTTACACCATAGACCATTAAACTCACAAGACTTCCGTTTTGCGAGTGCAAATATACATCCTTTTTTCAGTTCTACAAAAGTTTTAATGAAAAAAATTAAAAATTTTATTTTTAACCTTTTCTTTACACAAAAAATAGTTTCTTTGTGTTAAAATTTAAAAACACTTAACTATTTATATGTCATTCAACTTCAAAAAATGGAACACCCTACTAGGTTGGGTTACTTTTTTTATTGCACTGGTTGTTTATTCACTAACCGTTGAACCTACAATGAGTTTTTGGGATTGTGGAGAATACATCTCTACTTCTGCTAAACTAGAAGTAGGACACCCACCAGGAGCTCCTTTATATCAAATGCTCGGAGCTTTCTTTTCCATGTTTGCAATTAACAAAGAAAATATTGCTTTAATGGTAAACATGATGTCAGTGGTATCAAGTGCATTTACTATCTTATTTCTATTCTGGTCCGCAACAATTCTTTTAAGAAAATTTATTAGTTCTGAGAAAGAATTAAACAAAACCAATAGCATTGCTATTTTAGGAAGTGCTTTTGTAGGAGCATTAGCTTTCACTTTTTCCGATAGTTTTTGGTTTAATGCTGTAGAGGCAGAAGTATATGCAATGGCTACCTTCTTGATTTCTATTTTATTTTGGCTTGGACTACGCTGGGAAGCAGACATGGATCAACCAAAAGGAAATCGCTGGTTATTACTAATAGCATTAGTAGTAGGATTATCGTTTGGTGTTCACTTTATGGCTTTATTAACCATTCCTTCTATTGGGTTTTTATATTATTTCAAACACTATAAAAACGTAACAATAAAAGGCTTTATAATTGCTAATATTGTAGTAATTTCTGTATTATTATTCATATTCAAATTACTATTACCTTGGACAATGACTTTCTTTGGAGCCACCGAAGTCTTCATTGTAAATAACATAGGACTCCCTTTTAATTCAGGAACTATCCTAGCTACTGTAATTTTAATTGCTTTTTTCTACTTTGGATTAAAATATACTCAACAAAAAGGAAAGGTTCTTTTTAACACTATTCTTCTAGCCATCTTATTCATATTCGTAGGTTTTTCAACTTGGTTAATGCTTCCTATTCGTGCTAATGCAGATACTCCTATCAACGAAAACAAACCATCAGACGCTCGGGAGCTTTTAGCATACTATAACCGCGAACAATATGGAGAACAAAAACTCTTCTATGGCCCTCAGTTTTCAGACACTTATGCCGGATTAGATGAAAACAACCCGTATTTAGATGAAAAACCTAATTATGAACGTGATTATAAGACTGGTAAATATGTAATTGTAAATGACTACAAAAATGCTATTCAAAATACAGATGATAATCATAAAGCAATATTACCTCGTCTATGGAGTAGTGAACATAATGTAAATTATATGAAATTCACTTCACCTCTTGAATTTTCAGTAAAAGAAGAATACAATCAAGAACAAGAATTACTACAAGTTGTATCTGAGTTCAGAAATGCTTTTAGAGCTGGAAAATTAGATTTAGAAGATTACGATAAATTCTTAAAGTCATATGGAGAATACTTAAATATCGAAAAACCTAGCACTTTTGACAATCTTAGATTTATGATTGAATATCAGTTTGGGTATATGTATTGGAGGTATTTAATGTGGAATTTTACAGGACGCCAAAATGACGAACAAGGAAATTATGACCTGAAAGATGGAAATTGGTTAAGTGGTATATCATTACTTGATAATGCACGCCTTACAAAACAAGATAATTTACCTGCTGATTGGAAAAATAATAAAGGACGAAATGTATATTATTTTATTCCATTTATCTTAGGATTGATGGGGTTCTATTTCCATGCTAAAAAAGATTTAAAATCTTTTTACGTTTTACTCTCTTTATTCTTATTCACAGGTTTAGCACTTAAAATATATTTGAATGAGCGTCCTTTTGAAGTTCGTGAACGTGATTATGCCTTAGTGGGTTCTTTTTATGTATTTGCAATTTGGATAGGTCTAGGTGTTTATGCTCTTTTTGAATCTATCAAACAATACATACAACCTAAAATTGCACTACCTATAAGCCTAACAGTTTCTTTATTAGGAGCACCTGTTTTAATGGCCTCCGAAAACTGGGATGATCATGACCGCTCAAACAAATACACCGCTGTAACAGATGCTAAAGCATATTTAGATTCTTGTGATAAAAATGCAATCTTATTTACTATTGGTGATAATGACACTTTCCCTTTATGGTATGTACAAGAAATAGAAGGCTATAGAACAGATGTAAGAATTGTAAATACTAGTCTATTAATGACCGATTGGTATATTGATTCTATGCGTAAAAAAGCATATGAATCAGACCCTATTCCTTTATCTTTTGAACACAAAGATTATGTTGATGGCAAACGTGATTACCTAATTTATGAAGAAAGAACAAAAGATCGAATCAGTATTGATGAATTTATGGAATTCGCCCATAGTGATGACCCTAGAACGTTAATTGAATTAAGAAACGGTCAGAAAGTACAGTTTTATCCAACTAATAAAATTAGAATCCCTGTAGACAAAAAATCAGTAATTTCTAATAAAATAGTAAATCCAAAAGACAATGATTCTATTGTTCCATATATTGATATTGATATTAAAGGAGGAGCTTTATACAAAAATCGTCTTATGATGTTAGATATTGTCAGAAAGAATAACTGGAAACGTCCTATTTATTTCTCAACAGGAGCTTTTGGTGATGATGACTATATATGGATGAAAGAGTATTTACAGTTAGATGGTATGATCTACAAATTAGTTCCTATTAAAACACCTCTTCCTAAAGAAGCATATAATTTTGATATGGGACAAATGGATACTGATAAAACATACAATATTTTTACTAAATTACAATGGGGCAATGGAGATAGCCCTTCTATCTATCACGATCCACAAACACGTAAAAATTGTATTTCATATCGTACCCATATGGCACGTCTAATGACGAACTTAATTAATGAAGGAAAAACAGCTAAGGCTGAAAAGATAATTGACTTGGCTTTATCAAAAACACCTATCGAATATTATGGATTTTATAGCTTAATCGATCCTTTTGCGGAAGGTTATTACAAACTGGGAAAAAAGAAAAAGCACACGAAATAATAAAGAAAATAGCGTTAAAATATCAAGATGAATTACGCTATTATAGCGAATTGCCTCAAAGTGATCAACGTCAATTCTTTGCTAGTGACATTTATACGGATTTAATGCGTTACAAAGGATTACTAGAAATCACTAGAACATACAAAGACAAAGAATTTCATAATCAAGAAAAAGAAGCTTTCAACAATCTTAATAAACGCTTCCCTTTCTTTGAAGTAGAAATGGAATAAAATCAGTAAGGGCATCTCAGTGTTCTAAAAACAAAAAATGTATATTGAACACTGAGTTCTCCTTACCAAAAACTAAAAAGCAAAATGTTTTATTGGATAAAAACACATCGTTTGATTAAATGGCTATTTAATAATCAAATATGGTCTATTCCTAATAAATCTAAAACCATTTACCTCACTTTTGATGACGGTCCTACTCCTGACGTTACAGAATGGGTTTTAAACCTTCTAAAAGAAAACAATATCAAGGCAACTTTTTTTCTGTATTGGAAAAAACATAATACTTTACCCAGGAATTTTTAAAAGAATCTTAAAGGAAGGCCATACGGTAAGCAATCATACTTATAATCATAAGAACGGATGGAAAACTAATTTTCAAGACTATATCGAAGAGGTTTATTTATGTGAAAGAGCAATCTCTGATTTTCAAAACAATAAACAGAATTTTGCATACCCAAAACTATTTCGTCCTCCTTATGGAAAAATCACACCTAAACAATCTAAATTTCTTCGTAGTAAAGGTTATAAAATTATAATGTGGGATATATTAACAGCTGATTTTGATCCATCTATTAGCAATGGTGAATGTATAAAAAATGCTACCCAAAAAGTAGAACCAGGTAGCATTATTGTCTTTCATGATAGCCAAAAAGCTTATCATCATTTAAAAAATTGTCTTCCAAAAGCTTTAGCTTTTTATAAGAAAAAAGGCTTTACTTTTGATGTTATAAGAAATTAAAACTGTTCTTGGACAAGATTAATAATAGTATTAGCATCTAATTCACCTGACTGACGCCATTTCATTTGCCCATCTTTATAAATCATCAAGGTCGGTAATCCTTTTATACGAAGTGCTTCTGCTAATTCTTGATTTTTATCCACGTCAATCTTTATCACTTTGGCCTTATCTCCTAATGCTGCTGCTACATCTTTTATAACAGGGTGCATAGACTGAGAAGCTTCGTTCCAATCAGTATAAAAATCAATTAAAACAGGAACATGAGCACCTATTAACTCACCAAATTTTGACATATACGTACTTTTTAAATACAATTTGCATTACAAATATACTATTTTTAGTGATTTATGCTAATTTTTGAGACTTTTTTAACTGAATGACTGTTATTTCTGGCATAATACCTACTCTTCCTGGATATGCATGAAATCCAAACCCTCTATTTACATAAATATAACGACCTAAATATTCATAACAACCCGCCCATTGTTTATACATATACTGTGCTAAACTCCATTTAAAATAACCTGGAATTTCTATTCCAAATTGCATTCCGTGTGTATGTCCACTTAATGTTAAATGAAATTTCTTATCATGGTGCTTCACTACTTCTTCCCAATGACTTGGATCATGACTCATCAAAATTTTAAAATCCGCTTCTGTTAATCCTTCTGATGCTTTATCTATATCACCTATCATCCCAAAATGTTTCCCCCAATTTTCAACTCCGACTAAAGCGAACTCTTGATCTCCTTTACGAATCTTAATATGTTCATTTAATAACAATTTAAAATCTATTTGTTTATGCAATCCTTTTATTGCTTCAAAATTTTGAACTTTTGCCTCTTGTGAATCCCACTCTACATAAGCTCCATAATCATGATTTCCTAAAACAGAAAATTTACCAAAACGATGTTCTTTAATACCCTTAAAAGTAGAAATCCAAGGGTACATTTCTTCTGCTTTTGCATTTACTATATCACCTGTAAACAATAAAATATCAGAATCTTGCCTATTAATCAAGTCAATTGCATGCTGTATTTTTTCTGGATCATCAAAACTACCAGAATGAATATCTGAAATATGGGTAATTGTAAACCCATCAAAAGCATCTGGCAAATCATCAAAAAATAAATTTTGCTTAAAAACTTTAAAATTATATTTCCCTTTTGTAACGCCATAAATCAATGATAAAAAGGAATTGCAGCCATTCCTAAAGCTACTTGGCTAACAAATTTTCTTCTTTCAGGTAAAAAAGTATTTCGGCTATCATATTCAATAAAGTAATTAGTAACCCCTGAAATAAAACGAAAAACATCTTCGCCAAACATAAAAAGAGCTAAAACAATTTTTGGCAAATAAACTGTAAGCAACAAACCAAGCGCAAACAAACTTTGCTTTGTTTGTCCTACCTTACGATCAAAATTAAAAACGGTATAAAATATAAATATATAAATTAATACACTTATGCCTACTCCTCCCCAAAATATCCATTTTGAACGAATTAAAGTTCGAAAGGCTTGCAATGAATAAATTTCTACAAGTAACAATAAAACCGCAACCACTATAAATCGAAACAACATCTTAAATCATTTTCAAGCAAAGTAACAAAATCATGTTTAAGTTTCTATTACCTTTTAACAGAACTTTCATATTTTAAAACTAAAATAAACTTCTGCTAATTCACAAAACACTCATTACCAGAAACATGTATTCTAATCAAAACTACACAAATCAAAACTAAAGCTATTGTTTAGGAGAGATAACCAGATGAGATCTAAAAAATAAATTGTAAACCTAGGTTAATATCTAACAATATTTCATTATTTAATTTCTATTGAAAACAAATTTAGAAGTAAGTTTGTTTTCTATTTCTTTTAGAAATAAACTCACTTCTAAACATGTTTACACCCATCAAAAAATAAAAACCTACTAATTCACGAACAAAGATCCTTCTTTCAAAAAAATAACAATTAGATTATTACAATTTATGCAATAGAAAAATTATAGTAAATGAACTAAAATAATTTATATGTCATTAATCTCTATTATTAAGTAAAAAAATAAAATTATTAAGGTAAAATATTTTTAATCATAAATTCTCTATTTAACAATTAAGGTCATATTAGGAGTTATTATTGCATCCGTTGTACCTCCTGTGTAACGTTGACCATAAACTTCTATATAATCATTATTAGAGAGTTCTACAGAAGCATTTAAAGGCAAAACAACTATATCATTAGTCGCCAATCCTCTTCCATATATCTTATACTGAGAAATAACGGTACCATTCTTAGCAATATAAATTATATAGGTTCCAACAGCTGGCACTTGAAAAGAAATTGAGCCACTTACTTGAAAGATTCTTTTCTTTTTCCCTGAGTATCGCAATCTATTACTTACTCCACTATCTGTAGTAAATCGGAATAAATTAGTAGAAGTTGAGACTCCTTGAATCTTCACAATATTACTAGGATTAGAAGTATTAAATGATGTAGAGGCACCACTCCCTACAGGATAATCAACTGCAAAATCACCAACTGCTGAAGCATCAGTTTCGGTTGGAATACCAGGACAACGAACATTCCAATTATTGTTAAAATTATAGCCTGTATAACCTCCCACCGTATAAGAATTAACATACTTACCTGTTGTAAGAGTTCCTGTAAAAACAGTGGATTCTAATGTTGCATCACCTGTAATAACGGGATTTGAAGAGACATCAAATCCTATACTCGCTCCTGTAACTTCACTAAACCCTCCTTGTTTTGCAGCTAATGAAAATGTACCATTTAATTTTTCATATATTCCTCCATTATTACTAAACCAGCCTGTATTACTAAGTAGTAATCTTGCTACATTTTCATAAACTACTCCATTTGCATTTCCATAATATTGAACAATGCTCAAAAAAACGATTGAAAAATTCTTTAACACACCAACAGATGTAGAACTTGCTACTATACAATCTCTAAAAATAAGACTTGCCGTTCCTCCTCCATCTATATTAAAAACATTTCCAGAAGGAGCTGATAAAGTTAAAATCCTAATACTTCCTCCTGTAGTACCTACAAAAAGATCCCCTGAAGACCTTATTAACTTATCCTCTCCTGAATCTTGACCACTGACATAAGCATTATTTATTTCTATTGGAAAATTTAGATTGATTGTACCATTTATTTCATATAAAGTTGCTGAATCTAAAAGATATTTAGAACCTCCACCAGCACTAAGTTCATCTGCTAAAACAGTAGCTAAAACATCTGTAGACTTTATTAATTTATATTTTAGACGACCATCTGAATTTGTATTAATTCTGACCCAACTTACAGATGTTGTATCATAAAAGTAAAGTGATTTTAAATCCGTATCATAGACAAACAATCCGTTTGCAGGACTGACAATTGCCAACCTTTGAGCTGTTGTCATTCTAGGGGTTAGCATTCCTTTATCACTAGATACTATATCTAAAATAGAACTAGCATCAGGTGTCATTGTACCAATTCCTACTTGAGCTAAAAAATTAGTGCTTACAAATAGGAAAAACAACAAGTAGGTAATCAATGGTTTCTTTAGGGCTTTTATTTTTTCCATTATTACATAAATTAATTTCAAATATTTAGAACTACTTATAAAATTAACTCTTTTTTTTTATAGAATAAAATAATCATCCTAAAAAAACAAAAACTTAACACACCATTTATAGCCATATCACAAAAAAATCAAATAAGATTTATAAAATCTTATTTTGTAATTAAGTTCAGTATGTAACAAGTTTTGTATTTTTGAATGCTTACAAAATAATAATCATGTCAACACAAAAACGTTTATTTCTTCTTGACGCTTACGCGCTTATTTTTAGAGGTTATTATGCTTTCATTAAGAACCCTAGAATTAACTCTAAAGGATTAGACACTTCAGCCATTATAGGCTTTATGAACTCCTTAATGGATGTTATCAAACGAGAAAAACCTGATCATTTAGCAGTAGCATTTGATAAAGGAGGTAGTAATTATCGTTTAGAAATGTTTACCGAATACAAAGCTAATAGAGATGAAACTCCTGAAGCAATAAAAATTGCAGTACCTTATATACAAGAAATCCTAAACGCCATGCACATACCTATTATAGAGGTTAACGGATATGAAGCTGATGATTTAATAGGAACTTTAGCAAAAAAAGCAGAAAAGGAGGGGTATCAGGTATTTATGGTTACACCTGATAAAGACTTTGGACAATTAGTTTCTGAAAACATTTTTATGTACCGTCCTTCACGCGCTGGAAACGATATTGAAATCTGGGGAATAGAAGAAGTAAAAGCAAAATTTGAAGTACAAGATCCTTTACAAGTTATTGACTTTTTAGGAATGATGGGAGATGCTGTAGATAATATTCCTGGCTTACCTGGAGTAGGAGAAAAAACAGCCAAAAAATTATTAGCTGAATATGGCTCTATGGAAAACCTTTTAGCCAACACAGATCAGTTAAAAGGAAAAATGAAAGAAAACATTGAGAACAATAAAGAAAAGGGAATTCTTTCTAAAAAATTAGCCACCATCCTACTAGATTGCCCTGTAGAATTTGACGAAGAAAGTTTTGAACTTTCTAAACCCGATATTGAAAAAACAGATGCTCTATTTCAAGAATTAGAGTTTCGCCAGATGAAAGCTCAGTTTGACAAGCTTTTTGGAGGAGGAAAAGAATATGACGAAATAGACACTAATGATTCTTCTACTAAAAAAGTTCAAAAAAAACGCCTGAAAATCAAATGGATTTATTTGGTTTTTCCGACCAAGAAAACAATGAACCTACTTCAGGTTTTCAATACACAAATCTAGAAAACACACCTCATTTTTACCAAATAGTAAATGGCAATTTACCTACGAACTTACTACTACAAAATCTATTACAACAAACGGCTGTATGTTTTGACACTGAAACAACAGGAATAGACACAACAAATGCTGAATTAGTTGGTCTAGCTCTTTCATGGGAAAAAGGAAAAGGTTTTTATATTCCTTTCCCGGAAAATCAGGATGAAGCCAAAGAATTAATTCATAAATTCAAACCTTTTTTCGAAAATGAATCTATTACTAAAATAGGACAAAACATTAAATACGATTTAAAAATTTTAGCTAATTACGAAATTGAAATAAAAGGGCCTTTATTTGACACAATGATAGCCCATTACTTAATCAATCCTGATATGCGTCATAATATGGATGTATTATCAGAAACATACTTACAATACAGTCCTAAACCCATCGAGGCTTTAATTGGAAAAAAAGGAAAAAATCAACTATCAATGCGTCAAGTAACACTGGAAAACATTAAAGAATACGCTGTAGAAGATGCTGATATTACATACCAATTAAAGGATCATTTTCAACCTATTTTAGAACGAGTGGGCACTAAAAAACTATTTGATGAAATAGAAATTCCCCTTGTACAAGTTTTAGCCGATATGGAACGAGAAGGCATTAACCTAGATCAAGAGTTCCTAAAACTAATGTCTTTAGACATGCTAAAAGAAATTGAAACAATTGAAAATAATATATACGAACAAGCTGGTCAAAAATTTAATTTAGCTTCACCTAAACAATTAGGAGATATCCTTTTTGAAAAACTTCAAATTGGAGGAACAAAACAAAAAAAAACAAAAACAGGACAATATGCAACAGGCGAAGAAGTACTAAGCTATCTTGCTAATGAACACAAAATAGTACAAGACATCCTAGAATGGCGTCAGCTTGTAAAATTAAAAAGTACTTACGTAGATGCTCTCCCCCAACAAGTTAACCACAAAACAGCGCGTGTACACACTGATTACATGCAAACAGTGGCAGCCACAGGAAGATTAAGCTCAAACAATCCTAACCTACAAAATATCCCTATAAGAACAGAAAGAGGTCGTCAAATTCGAAAAGCTTTTATTGCACGTAACGAAAACTACACTTTACTTTCTGCCGATTATTCACAAATTGAGTTACGCATTATAGCGGCACTTTCTGGTGAAGACACTATGATTAATGCTTTTCAAAACAATGAAGACATTCATAAAAGTACTGCCGCAAAAGTTTTTAACGTTACGTTAGATGAAGTAACAAAAGAACAACGTAGTAACGCGAAAACCGTAAACTTTGGAATCATCTATGGCGTTTCTGCATTTGGCTTAAGCAACCAAACTTCATTATCAAGAAAAGAAAGTGCTGAGCTAATTGATGCTTATTACAAGACCTACCCTAAACTAAAATCATACATTACAAATCAAATTGATTTTGCACGCGAAAATGGATACGTTGAAACCATCTCAGGTCGTCGTCGTTACTTAAAAGATATTAATTCAGCGAATGCTGTAGTACGTGGTGCAGCAGAGCGTAATGCCGTAAATGCTCCTATACAAGGAAGTGCCGCTGATATCATTAAGATTGCAATGATCAATATTCACAAACGTTTGAAGGAAGAAAACTATCAATCAAAAATGTTACTACAAGTTCATGACGAATTAGTATTTGATGTACATAATTCAGAATTAGAAAAAATTCAACCTATGATCAAAGAAGAAATGGAAAATGCTTTTAAACTTACAGTTCCATTAGAAGTAGAAATTGGATTAGGAAAAGACTGGTTGGAAGCCCATTAAAAAGTATCGTTTAATGTGAATTTGTGTAAGTCTAAAGTCACAAATTATAAAGTTTGAAAGTGTAAAGTTTTGCGTCCGTAAAGAAAGAGTCTCTTCAGAAAAACAAAGAACCAACACTCAGTTTATGACTTTAAAGCTAGGGGAATCTCAGAATCAAAATTATGTGATTTGCTTCACAACCGATACACTAATCTGTTTCGTGTGCCTTCTAGATAAAACAAAACCAGCAATTTTAAAAGAGTTGCTGGTTTTATTATGTAAGAGAGGATTCTAATAAAAAAGCAAGAGCCATTCATAGTTAAATTACAGTTGGTTGTTAGAAAGCTTATGGATTAAATTTGTTTACTTGATCCACGCGAAAGAATTTGGGGAGCCTTTAGATTTGCTCTTTGAAAAATTATATATGTTATAATTTTAAATTTCTATTTTTGAAATGAGAAACAATACGAAAAGCGAACTTCGTTTTTAGTATGGTTTCAATAAAATCAATAAACAAAGAAATAAATAAGATTCATCTATTTATGAGTTAGCAGATATTTTTTAAAAACCTATATGAGAAAAAACATTTACTTACTATTTTTAATTTTCACTTTTACAACATTTATTGCGCAAGTAAATCCGAATTACAATAGTGTTAGAGGTTACTATAAAAGTAACGGAACTTATGTTGAGCCATATAACCGAACTAATCCTAATAACACAAATACCGACAATTACTCAACTCGTCCTAATATCAATCCTTGGACTGGCAAACGCGGAACCATAACGCCAGATTATGAATATAATACAAAAACAAATTATAATTATTCTAATAACAACAATTCGAACACAAATACATACAAAGAATTAAATTCTTCTGTTAGTGTGTATTCAAATTACGGTGAATCTGGTTATATAAAAATTTGGATTGATGGAGTTTATGCAGGTTATTTAGAAAGCCATTTCAAAACAGGAACTCCTAATTGTGGACAAGACGGCACAATAAAACTTCCTATAACAAGCGGAAGTCATAGTTATATTGCGAAGGACAATGCAGGATTTAAGTGGTCTGGTAATTTTAATACCTCACCAAATAGTTGTTTTTCACTTGGTTTAAACACATCTGCCGAAAGAAGATTTGAATTAGGAAAAATTAACGCAAAAGAAAATTATCAAATACCCTTCCTAAATTATGTTGTACCATTTACTATGACTGCTTTAGATTTGCAACTTGGTGCAGTTACAACACTAACAATTGATTTGTTTCCGCCAAGTATTAATAAATCAGGCGATAAAAACTTTGATAAAGGATACCGTAGAATTGCAAGGAAAAAGAAAATAATCACTACGCTGATAAGTTTCGGTTTAGGTGCTTTAACAAATATTGGACTAAAAGAAGCCACTAAAAGACCAAACCAATGAAAAATAAAAAACTGGTGCTAACACTAAGGTTTCGTTGCGTGCTAAGCACGAACGATGAAACCGATGTTGAATGAAACCGATTGAAACAAGAACTTCTTCTTGTAAGGTGATTTCCAAGCCTTACATTTGGCTATCAAATCGGGAACTCCTAATATATTAATTGTTCGTTTGATGCTGTAAACCAACATAATCAGGCTGTGTATCCTTTTCATTATTATTTTCTTGGTCAGGTTGAGCTACAATCGTGGTGATGTTGTTATTTGTGCAGGTTTCTATCTCTCTTCCTGTGTGATAGCCTTTGTCGTCTAAAACGGTAAAAGGTAACTGCTTCTAGGTTTTCTTTGGCTTCCAAAGCTATGGTTAAAAGTGTATTTTTGTCCTTTCGATTAATGGTGTGAGTGGCAACTACTAAGTTATGTATGCTATCAACCGCTGTTTGTATCGAAAAGCCACTGCATTTCGATATTGCGAATATATTCTTTTCTAACTTTCTTGAGCTACGCATGTTGTTTAAATATCCATATAAATAGATTTTAAGAAACACTTCGGTTTTTTAAAGTAACGGGCGTAAATCCAATTTTTTCAAGATCAATAAACTCTACAAATGCTTCTATAAAACATACAGGATTATCAAAGCTTATTTTGTCTTCTAAGCTGAACAAATGTAACTGATTACGGGAGATTCCTTGGATGTGTTGCCTATTTAAAAATGCTAAAACTTAATTTTTTCAACAAACTATTTTAGCTATATTTGACAGAGTTTGTGAAGTTTTTTCACAGACTGACGTTAGAAGTAATGTTAAAAAAACGAAGTCTATAAGTATCAGGAACAAAAAATATTGAGTTAATGAAAATAAAACTTAAACTTTTAGTCCTCACATTATTTGCTATTATAATTACAAGTTGTGACCCACCCCACTACATTGATTTTATTAATAATAGTGATTCAATAGCTAAAGTGAGATTAAATTTAAAATCAAAAGTTGAAAGTTTTGATTTAGAAGAAATAGCAACTGGTGATTCAATCGTTTTTAATTTAAAGTCAAAAGATACAGCTAACATTCATTTTGGAATTGGAGAGTGGTCTGATATTAGTATTGAAGAAGTAACTAAATCAGTAAAAAGTATTGAAATTGAAACTCAAGAAATTAAAACCATATATAAAACTGAAAACTCAATAAAAAATCTTTTGAAAAAAAAACAAACACGGTTTTTTCTTTAAAACTAAAATCAAAATCGAGATAGAATAAACACTACTACTAACCGCAGTAACTGTTGTACAACTACCATTTTTAAAATAAAACTTCAAAAAAGCATATCTTAAAACCTCTTTTAAAAGGTTTTAAAAGAGGTTTTATTTTTAGGCACTCAAAGTAACTTGCTATATTCTTGGCATAATCAGCATTTCGGGTCAGTTTTTGATGCGTTTTATGGTAGTATTCCTTGTGTATGCTGTCGTCTATCTTTTGAACTTGGTGGTTTTTCCACAACATTAAGCTCTTAAGGGACAGTTTTTACAGTCGGGTTCACTGCTTCGATAGGTGGGCTAATGGTACTGTGACAAGGTAATTCTTTATCAATATCGTAGCCTAAAAATAATCGGATAGACAAACTATCTGAGTAATAAGGAAATCAGTCCTGTATCACTATCAATATTGTTTAAATAACCAATCAATAAAATCTTGAAAACACCACAGGATCAATGCTTTCCTGACCTTCTGTACCATAATAGCCTTACGTGGCTTTTCGTAAAAAATGAAAATCTATGGATTCTTCTAAAGTTCTGTAAAAATTATCCTTTGCCTAAATTGACTGTGGTAAATAACTTGGGGGTAAATCTCTTTGTGACTTGTATAATTAAATATACAAAAAATAGTATATTTGAGTTGTGCAACAGGCACAGTGGTTTAGCAATATGACGGCCGAAATGCTTCTAAGACAATTTGGTGTTTAAAGTGAAGATTACACTTTCTACTCGTACTCTACTTGAAAAGCTGCCACATCGCCAAGCAGCAAAACGTTAGGCGATATTGAAAAAAAAACGGAAAAGATTGACTAAATTTTACAAAAAAATATTTAAATTGAAAAAAATAATTATATATTCAAAATAACACTTATAATCTCAATAATATTTATTGGCATTTTAATTATTCTTCTTAATTCTACTTTTGGAAACTATACTGCAACTGTTTATGATTTATTTTTAAACCCTTTCTTGTTTTTCATTTACTTTACTCTATCATTGATTTTTATTAATTGGACAAAAAAACATCTACAAAACAAATACATTTACTTATTATTTATTCCACTTATTTTTACATTATCAGCATATTTATGGAAACAAAACTTCCATAAGAATATATATTTGAAAGCTATTATGGAAGAATCAAAAGGTTCATTAATAACCTTATTTGACGATAATACTTTTGAAATAAAAATTCAATATCAGCATGGTGCTGATTACAAAAAAGGAAATTATAAGAAAAAGGCAAGGAAATATTTTTAAAAGAAAACGACATCACTAATATTACAGATAGTCTTTTCACACAAAAATATTACATTCTGAAAAACGAAAACCTAATTGCTTTGGATAATAAAAATTTTAAACCGTTAACTATACTAAAGCCTTAAAGAATATTATGTTCATTACAGAGTTAGTAGAACAATATTACCTATTTGAGTAGACTACCCTGCACGTTAAGAACAAGGAGAGCCTCTCACACCACCGACCAGATCGCGCAGTAATAACACAAAGTTATTCTCAACACAAACGTTAGCGCGATTTTGTAAATCGTGGCACAACAGTTAGGCGCACTGTATATGAAAACAAGCCAAAACAGATGGCGCAGGTTTATACTCTCAGTTCCCGTGTAACGGATGTCATTAAGTTGATAAATATCCTAATCCCAGTTTAGTGAGATCTAACAGCTTTTAAAAACCTGTTAGGTCTGAAATAGAAATAACTAGTTGAATTAAGTTCCTTTAAGGTAAGGACGTTGCGCACGAATCTCTAGGATGCATAACTAAACAAATTAAGTCAACAAGCCTTCTAAAATAGCACAATATTTTTTGTCTGTAAGCCAAGTATTTATTTTAAAAATGTAAATAAATTCATATTTTTAAATCCTAATATGCAAAACTTAAAAACTAAAACTATGGCATCCACATCAGAAACAGGACACGCAAAAAATGTTGCAAATTTTCAAGATTTAATTTCATTTTGTCAAGGCTACGGCGCCACTTACAATCCAACCAAAGACAGCCTTAAAATTCCACAATTGCAAAGTCTGTATCAAACCGCAAACGAAAAAATAGCATCGGTCAAAACCGCAAAAACCAGTTTTGATAATGCGACTAACGACCGAAAAACCAGTTTTTCAGACCTCAAACCCTTGGCTACAAAAATTATCAATGCTTTTGCCGTTTCAGGTGCCGATAATTTAGCCCTAGCCGATGCAAAAGCAGTCAACAAAAAAATACAGGGTTCCAATAGTAAAAGTACCAATAGCGCAAAAGCCAATACTGAAAATCCACCAACGACCACCAGTATTTCTACATCACAACAATCTTACGACCGCCTGATAGACCATTTCGCTAATCTAATTCAGGTTTTAGAACAAAACACCGCATACAATCCAAACGAAACGGAATTACAAGTGGCTTCGCTACAAACCAAATTAGGGGCTTTGCAAACCAAAAACACCAATTTAATCAATAGCTATACGCAATATAGCAATGCAATGATTGATAGAAACCAAACACTTTATAGTCCTTTAGCAGGGTTAATACAAACTGCCAAAGAAGTAAAACTGTATATAAAAAGTATTTTTGGTGCCAACAGTCCGCAATACAAACAAGTAAGCGCCATCGAGTTTTCTAAAGTAAGATAAAGCCATACAGCCCCTAAAGTAGTTTTTAAAATTGCAGTAGGGGTTTTCTTTTTTACAACCGTGAAGTATAAAATTTGTAACAGGGTTTTCAAAATAGATACAGCGGTTTATACTTTTAGCACAGCGGTTTATACTTTTCGTACATCGGTTAATACTTTTAGTGCATTGGTTTATAGTTTTAGTACAGCGGTAATTGTAAAAGGTTCAAAGATCTTTTATGATTGCAAAGCTATCAAATCGGTGGAAATCTGTGATATTTGCACCAATTCTTTTGGTTTGCCTTTTAAGCTAATTATTTCGAACAGTGATGTAAGTGTGTACTAAAATCATCCGCTTCTTAAAAATGAAAGACTGTAACAGACGTTTATAGTTGATGTTAAGTGGTTAGTTTAGGGTGTTTTTTTAAAATAAGGATCTTCTGATCTCAAAGTATTGTGTTTGTGTTACAATGCAAATTAGTCTCTGAATTAAGGTAGTCAATAGTAAAAAACTGCAACTATTTGATAAGCAGTAAAAAAGAAAATTACCAATCCTATTTGCTTTATAAATAAATAATTGTACTTTTGCGCTCCCTTAATTGGGAATGGAATGTTTAATTAAAAAGTAATTATTGTGAACACATTAAGCTACAAGACAGTATCAGCAAACAAAGCCACTGCAGATAAACAGTGGATTGTTGTAGACGCTGAAGGTCATAACTTAGGTCGTCTTGCATCAAAAGTTGCTATGCTTTTAAGAGGTAAGTACAAACCAAGTTATACGCCACACGTGGACTGTGGAGATAATGTAATTATTATCAACGCGGAAAAAATTAACCTTACTGGTAACAAACTAGACGATAAAGTATACGTTCGTCACACTGGTTACCCAGGAGGACAAAGAACATTAACAGCAAAAGTAATGCAACAAAAAAACCCTGCATTATTAGTAGAAAAAGCTGTAAAAGGAATGTTACCTAAAAATAAATTAGGTGCTCAATTATTCCGTAATTTGAGTGTAAATGTAGGTCCAGGGCACAAACATGCTGCTCAAACACCTAAAACCGTTAACCTAAACGATCTTAAGTAATGGGAGTTATTCACAAAATCGGTAGAAGAAAATGTGCTGTGGCACGTGTTTATGTATCAGAAGGTACAGGAAACATCACTGTAAACAAAAAAGCATTTGAAACTTACTTCCCTACTGCGACTTTACAGTATAAAGTTATGCAACCATTAGCAATGACTGACAACGCTTCAAACTTTGACGTAAAAATCAACGTTTATGGTGGTGGTACAACAGGTCAAGCAGAAGCTGTACGTATGGCTATTGCTCGTGCTATGTGTGAAGTAGGAGAAGGTAACAGAGCTATCTTAAAGCCTGAAGGATTATTAACTCGTGATCCTCGTATGGTTGAACGTAAAAAATTCGGTCAGAAGAAAGCTCGTAAGAGATTCCAATTCTCTAAACGTTAATATTTATTATTATTTATTAAAAAAACTAAGTTATGTTGCTTTTCCGTGCTGAGGCCGGAGATTAGTTTAGCATCTAAATGGGTTAAGATTACAGAATATATTCTAATCTAAATTTAAAACACATTGCTAATTCAACAGAACGTAAACTATTTCTAAAATGGCAAATAAAGTAGAAGTTAAAGAATTACTAGAAGCAGGTGTTCACTTTGGACACATGACTAGAAAGTGGGACCCAAACATGGCTCCTTACATCTACATGGAGCGTAATGGTATCCACATTATCAACCTATATAAAACTGCAGCTAAAATTGAAGAAGCGAATGAAGCTTTAAAGAAAATCGCTGCATCTGGTAGAAAAAATTTTATTCGTTGCTACCAAAAAACAAGCAAAAGATATCGTAGCTGAGAAAGCTAAAGCGGCTAACATGCCTTACATCACTGAAAGATGGCCAGGTGGTATGTTAACTAACTTCGTTACGATCCGTAAAGCTGTTAAAAAAATGGCTTCTATCGACAGAATGAAGAAAGACGGTACATTTGACACTTTATCTAAAAAGAAAAGTTACAAATCGAGCGTTTACGTGCTAAGTTAGAAAAAAACTTAGGATCTATCGCTGATATGTCAAGATTACCAGCTGCATTATTTGTAGTTGATATCAAAGCTGAACACATCGCAGTAAAAGAAGCTCAAAAATTAAACATTCCTGTATTTGCAATGGTAGATACTAACTCTGACCCTCGTCAAGTTGATTATGTTATCCCTGCAAATGATGACGCTTCAAAATCTATTGATAAAGTTTTATCATTAGTAACTGCTGCTATCACTGAAGGTTTATCTAACAGAACTTCAGAAAAAGAAGTAGAAGCAACTGAAGAAGTAAAAGCAGCTCCTGCAGCTACAACTTCTGAAGAATAATATTTCCAATTCCAATCGCAGTTCCAAATTCCACAGAATTATTTAATTTAATAATTTATTAAAATTGGAATTTGGGGTTAGCCGGTTGGAATTTTTTACTTTTTAAAAATTATTAAATTTATTAAAATAAAATAGTATGTCAACAATCACTGCTGCAGACGTAAATAAATTAAGACAAATTACAGGTGCCGGAATGATGGACTGTAAAAAAGCATTGACTGAAGCTAATGGAGACTTCGATTTAGCTATCGAAAACTTACGCAAAAAGGTCAAAAAGTAGCCGCTAACCGTTCTGACAGAGAATCTACTGAAGGAGCTGCTATTGCTGCTGTAAACGCAGATAAAACAGTTGGTGTAGTTATTACATTAAACTGCGAAACTGACTTCGTAGGAAAAAATGAAGGTTTCGTAAAATTAGCTACTGATTTAGCAAACCAAGCTTTAGTATACGCTACTAAAGAAGAATTATTAGCTTCTGATTTTGGAGGTATCACTGTAGCTGACAAATTAATTGAACAAACAGGTGTAATCGGTGAAAAAATTGAAATCGGTTCTTTCGAAAGATTAGAAGGCGCATTCATTGGTTCTTATATCCACGCTGGAAATAAAATTGCTACTTTAACAGCTTTATCTGCAAATGTAGACGGTGCTGAAGAAGCTGCAAAAAGCGTTTCTATGCAAGCTGCTGCAATGAATCCAATTGCTTTAAATGAAGAAGGTGTTGACGCTGCTTTAATTGAAAAAGAAATTGAAATTGCAAAAGACCAATTAAGAGCAGAAGGAAAACCAGAAGCAATGTTAGACAATATTGCCAAAGGTAAATTAAACCGTTTCTTTAAAGACAATACTTTAATAAACCAAGACTTCATTAAAGACAGCTCTATGAGCGTTGCTCAGTATGTTAAAACAGTTGATGCTAACTTAACTGTTACTGGTTTCAAAAGAGTTGCATTAGGATAATCTCCTAAAAAACACTATAACTTAAAAGCCCCTCAAATAGGGGCTTTTTTTATTACTTTTCATGAAAAACAAAATACATTTTTTTAACTGTTTCCCCTACAAAAACACACTCTTTTAACAACTTAAGCAGAATTATTATTAAATAAAAAATAAATATTGTTTAATTATTACTTTTAAATATCTGTTTTTTTGATTAAATTTAACAGTATATTAACCAAAAACACACGCTTATGTCAGATTTTTTACAACAATTCGGTGAGGATTTAAAAAGTAATGTACCAGGTTTTATTGCAGTAGCAATAGCAGAAATTAAAAGCGGTATATCGTATTACACACTATCAACAAATCCAGATTTTGACCCTGAATTAGCTTCGGCCTTTAATCTAGAAGTCGTAAAAGCTAAGTTAAATGCTATAAATGCCCTTGGTCTTAATGAAGAGATAGAAGATATTATGATCAATCTAAAAAGTCAGATTCACATCATAGACATATCCGATAATAATGAATACTTCATATACTTAGCGGTTGACTCAAGAAAAGCCAACCTAGGAATGACCAAAGCTTTATTAAACAAATATAAAAAGGACATCACAAAAAAAATGTAACACTCTTGTTTCAACTAGGCATTCAACAATAACTGAATGCCTAGTCTTAATCAAATCAGATTTTCTCAAAAACAATCTTAACTAAAGCTATAAAAAACACTTCATTTCAATTTTATTATTAAAAACAAAAACTCTGACAATCATTTTATAATTAAAAGCCCTTTTCTTTTTGTTCATAAAAATAAACTTTCAAAACCACTGGTACTACAATCTAAAATCTATTAAATTATAATTATTGTTTCTTAAACAAAGTACAAACATAACTTACAAGTAATATTCTACGCTAATTTTAAACATAATAAAACCTTTTCAGTATGTTTAAAGGAAATAGTCTAAAAAACTAAAAAAAACATTATTTTCCACAACTTACATCTTAAAAACAGTCTTTTTACAAATAAATCTTATTTAGAAATAGTAAAAATTAACAAAAGTAGAATTTTTTCTACAGGTTTAAAAAAACAAAAAATCAGATTACTAATTAATTTTACTTTGAAATTTAACCCTTAATACTTATTTATATGTCAGATTTTTTAAAACAATTTGGAGAAGATCTTAAAAACAATGTACCAGGATTTTTAGCTGTTGCAGTCGCAGAAATCAAAAGTGGAATTTCATATTACACATTATCTTCTAATCCGGATTTTGACCCTGAATTAGCTTCTGCTTTTAACTTAGAAGTAGTAAAAGCTAAATTAAATGCCATTAGTGCTTTAGGTCTAAACGAAACGATTGAAGATATTATGATCAACCTAAAATCCCAAATCCACATTATTGATATTTCTGAGAATAATGAATATTTTATTTATTTAGCTGTAGATTCAAATAGAGCCAACTTAGGAATGACGAAGGCTCTACTAAATAAATACAAAAAGATATTACTAAAAAAATGTAATATACCGCTATCAAATCAACTCCCATAAACCATCTTCCTACAGATGGTTTTTTTTATTTTTAAAAATCAAAAAAAACACATAGAAAGCTTTCTACAATTAATATTTGAATACCCGCTCATATTATCGTATATTTGAAGGCATAAACTATACTCTTAAAATACTCATATATGTCTGATTTTTTAAAACAATTTGGAGAAGACCTTAAAAAAAACGTACCTGGTTTTATTGCAGTAGCAATTTCAGAAATTAAAAGCGGAATTTCATACTATACATTATCAGCAGATCCAAATTTTGATCCTGAATTAGCTTCTGCTTTTAACTTAGAAGTAGTAAAGGCTCAATTAAATGCGATTAATGCACTAGGGTTAAATGAAACGATCGATGACATTATGATCAATTTAAAATCTCAAATTCATATTATTGATATTTCTGAAAATAATGAGTATTTTATTTACCTAGCTGTAGACTCTAACAGAGCGAATCTAGGGATGACAAAAGCTTTATTAAACAAATACAAAAAAGATATTACTAAAAAAATGTAATAATATTCTCCCAATCTAAACCATCTCAAAGAGATGGTTTTTTATTTCTGAAAAACTCTTACAAAAGATATCCACTTATCTTCATAAAAACAATAAAACCTCCGTATGTATCTAAATAACAATACATTATAAAATACACACAAAGTCTAATATTTAAATACATCACTTTTGGGGATAAAAAAGTCAATCTAAAGTAAATTACAAAGCAAAACTTATTTAGAAAAAATAAAAATTAAGACCAAAAAATCTTTTTTCATTTATTGTTTTCAAAAAAAAGATTTTATTATATAACTTTGTGTTATAAACTTAACCCCTATATTTATTTAAAATGTCTGATTTTTTAAAACAATTTGGAGAAGATCTTAAAAGTAATGTCCCTGGATTTTTAGCTGTCGCTATTGCAGAAATTAAAAGCGGAATTTCATATTACACATTATCTGCTGATGCTGATTTTGACCCTGAATTAGCATCTGCTTTTAATTTAGAAGTAGTAAAAGCCAAATTAAATGCAATTGAGGCTTTAGGACTAAATGAAACCATAGAAGATATCATGATTAACTTAAAATCTCAAATTCATATCATAGATATTTCTGAGAATAGCGAATATTTCATTTATTTAGCCGTAAATTCAACAAAAGCAAATCTAGGAATGACCAAAGCTTTGCTAAATAAATACAAAAAGATATTACTAAAAAAATGTAAAACATTTAATACTTAATTTCTTTAAATAATAGGCTGTAAAGGATCTTTTACAGCCTATTTTATTTAAAATGCTATAAAGCAAACGATTCTGCTTAGACTACTCTAGAAAAATAAAGTTTAACAAAAACAGAAAGTCTAGACTGTAATATAATTATTTACACTTAATTGATATGAACCTCAGAAAAAGCAGATTCTTTAGAATCTAATTACTAAGTATTTATCTTTTTTAGTATCTTTGACTTACCCCTTTCTTCCCCAATATTTACTATTCAATCTACTTACTGTAGTAAAACTAAACTTTTAATAATATTTATTGAAAGATCAATTTTATAAAATCAAATAGCCGCATGAAAAAAAACATTTTCCTTTTGTCAACACTCATTATTATTGGATGTAAAACAAATAATAAATCCGATGAAAAAAGCGAAGTATCAAAATCTTCTCCTTCAAAAGAAGTAGCAACTACAACTGATGAGACTAATAATGAAAAAGACGCTTCATATTTAGTTCCTTCTGAAAAAGAAAAATTTCCTTTCATCATCGACCAAAAAGTTTATGATGAATTAAACGATTCTGAAAGTCAATACATTGCTATTAAAGACACTAATGTTATCAATAAACTATTAATTCCAGTTTATAAAAAGGAGCTTATTTCACTAAATAATAATCCAGATTTACTAACAGACTATACCTTTGCTAAGATTGGAGAAAGAAAAATTAAAGATTTTAAAATCACATTCTTTACAGCTAGCTATCATGGAGATGGTGATTTTGTTACAACTTTTGCTAATGTAACAAAAGAGGGCTCTAATAAGATTATAGATTCAAAAAAAAGTATGTGATTACCATTCTTATCTAGGAGGAGACCAACTAATGACTCTAGTAATGGATAAAACAGGTAAAATGGAGGTAACTACTATAATTGACAAAAACAAACCTACTATAAAACATTTAATAATTGAAAATAACGGAAAAATAGTGAGTAAAAAATAACACTAAATCTATAGCTTACTATTCCGGAAAATAAATATATCAGGAATAGTAAGCTTTAATGTTTATAGTTTTATCTCCACTAAAATTGATATGAAATATAAAAAAACTCCTTTAGTATAAAAACAATTCTGTATTTTACATTTAGATTATATAATATAAAAACTAAATATTTAGTAAAATTAAATTATAATCTATTAAAATAGATTATAAAAACGCAATATCTTCATTAATATTATCAATTAATTGTCTTCAATCAATATTTATTTTTTTTAAAACAAACACAATTCATCGATATTTCAAAAACAAAACAAGCCCGATAATAATCGGGCTTGTTTTGTTTTAATATTAGCTTTAAGCTATCATTTCTGTCTAAAATAAAGTTTAGAATCTATACTGAACTGCAAAATTCCAAGTTCTTCCAAAACCAAAGAAAGCAGTATTAGCACCGTTAACTCCTCTAAAATTAGCAGGGTAACGATCACCGTAAGTTGAATTTGTATTTGGAATTATTTGTTTGTTTCCAAAACTTCTTGTTGATTCGTTAATGTAAAGGGTATCAAAGATATTATTCATGGATAAACCTACATTCACTAAATCATCATTATTAAGTCTAATTTTATATTTTAAACTAGTATCAAATAATAAAAATGATGGTAGTTTTAAATCATATTTAGCATATGAATCAGGATACCATACTGGATCATATTGTTCAGCTGGTGTGTTACTATAAAAATTATCATGATATTTCCCTGTAACAGTAAAAGATAATCTTCTAACAGGTTCTACCATTAACGACAAACTACTCATCCATTCAGGAACACCTCCAATTTTTAGATCTTTTACGAACAAATCTGTGGTTTTATTATTATCATACTCCGTATATTTGGCATCCTTACCATATGTCCCTTCTCCATAAGTATGGCTACTATAAATAGTAAATCTATCAAAAGGTTTGTATGTAAAATCTAATTCAAGCCCTGAATTTCTCTTGCTTAAATCATGTGTAAATCCTGTAACACCATAACCTGTTTCAAACAACTGTTCTGTAGAATTATCTAAATAATTAGTATAAGCAATAAAATTTAAGTTAAAATTCTTACTTAAAAAAGTATATCCTGCTTCAATTGATTTAAAATCTTCATTCTTATAACCTGGCTTTATTTTGTTTGTACTAAAATCAAAAACATAGTTTAAAATAGGAACTCTAGATACTAAACCAGCATTTAACCAAATATTATTTTTAGTATTAATATTCCAGTTAGCACCAAATTTTACGTTATAAGAATCTAATTTAACATGTTCTGAAGTCTCTGATAAGTTTGTATTAAAGATATCATAGGTAACCTTACTAAAGTCATTTTCACTATATCCCCCTTGAAGTAAGAAGTTAAAGTTTTTAAGATTTAGCTGCAACTGCGAATAAGCGCCATAATACCATGTATTATTTTCTTTATAAAAATCAACTTTTGTCGTATTAATTTGTTTAAAAGGATTGTAAAGATTGTCCTTTAAAGAGAAAGTTTCTGTTGTAAAAATTGATTTATTTTGTAATTGATCAATCAAATAACCATCTGCACCAAATAAATTATTTAAATACTTAGTATTTTTAGAAGTTGATTTTCTAACATCAATACCTATGTCAAACTTAAGTTTAGAAGTCAGGTTAGTTGAGTAGTTTAATAGAGTTCCATACAATAATTTTTTACTAAAAATTTCTGTTTGAGAAACACCTGCCGTTTTAGCATTCCATTCACTAGAATTTAAATATAAATTTTTACCATTTACAGTATAAAATCCGCGAGTGTAGCTTACAGGATTATCATTTTCATCTTTTAAAACATTTGGAGCTAAACCTCTATTATACGCTTCAATATAATTATAATCAATTGTATTATTAGAATTAAAAAATTGGCTAAAATCATTAAAAATATCGCTTCCTGTATAATCTTTAAAAGAATTATTACCATAAACACCATATGTCTTTAAAGCAAAAATATTATTATCATTTATTTTATACTGCCATTCTAAACTCAAAGTAGGTGTATGATTAGCACTTGTATTTAATGGGATATTTTCACCTCTATAATTATTATATGCTACGTTGTATTTTGGATTAATTACTAACGCTTTGTTTGAAATATCAGCAATAGTAGCTATTCTAGTTCTAAAATCACTCCAGCTTGGCGCACCTAACAGTTTTAAAGTAAATCTATGTTTATCTGTTTTATATCCTAATCCTAAATAATATCCTGTAGCATTAAAAGCCGTACCTGGAAAATATCCTCCACCAGAGGTATTAGATAATGACAGATTAAGTCCAAATCCTTTATCAACATTACCTGTATTTAAACTCAAACTATACTTTTTGTAATCATTATTTCCTGATTCCGCTAATATATAGTTATCATATTTTCTAAAAGGATCTCTTAATAAGAAATTGATTGTACCAGCAACTGATGCGTTTACAAGTTTAGAAGATCCTAATCCTCTTTGAATTTGAATAGCATCTAAAGCATCATTTGCAGGAGCTATAAATAACCAATTTACCTCGCCACTTTCGTAATCTCTTAAAGATATACCATCTAATAAAGGTGTTATATTGTTTTGATTATAACCTCTAAGACGAATTCTACTTTGTGCATAACTTCCTCCTAAAGCAGTAGTATATATACCAGGTAATAAAGATGTTCTTTCTACGAAATCTTTATTACTATTATGGTTAAATTCAGTACTTTCAAAAATAGTATTTGTAGCTGTAGGTGATTTTCTTAAAAATGCTAAATCGACTAGCGCTGACTCTGTTTCTAAACTTTTTAATAAGTCTTCTTCTAGATAAATAATTCCTACGTCTAATTTATTCTGAGTAAATTCTATAAATTTATAAGTAGTCTTGTAACCTGGCAGTTTTAAAATTAACTTACCTGTTTTTTCTTTAGAATTTAAAACAAAATTACCTGATTTATCTGTGTGAACTTGATGAATATACTTTTTTTCATCTGCACTTGCTAAAATAACTTTTACAGAAAAAAGGTTATCATCATTACTATTTCTAATATTACCAAAGACCTTAAATTGAGCGAAATTGGCTTGATGAAATACTAAACTCAGAAAGAGTAGGAGTTGTAATTTTTTATTCATGTTTCTATTTTTTTAAAAATAAGAGATTTTAGGGTTAATTAGCAAGCTTATGAGACAAATAATTAACCAGTTTAGCTTTGTTTGTATTTTTGCAATATAAAAATTTTTTTCTTTGAGTTAGCTTCTAAATTCTTAAGAATAAAGGTTAAAAACTTATTTCCAATTGAAAGTTCGTATTTAGAATAATATGTAAGAACCTTATCAGCTTCAATGTTAGCAGACGCAAGGACTTGATAACGATCGAATTTTTTATCTAAACTAATTTGATGATTTTCAAGATCTTCAATTTTTACAGGATTAAATTCTAATTCGATAGTTCCTCCATTAAATAAAGCATAAGAAGCCCAAGCTGATTCTCCTGTTAGATAAATATTTTTTTTATCTCTCATTTCGTCATTATAGTAATAGAGCTGCTTAATATTTTCATTTAATTTTAAAGCTTCTGCTTTTTTAAATTCATCATTTAAAAAAGCTAACTTCTGAAAATCACTATTAGGTATAACTGTTACCTTAAAGCCATCTTTTTTTGTATAGCTACAAAAGGTAGTCTCATTTTGATTGATATTAACTAGTGCAGCATCATCTTTATCTTCCTTTTTCAATAATCCTTCAAAAATATATTCGCAACTTTTTTGATTGTTTAAGAAATCAATTCTTGAAATATTTTTCATCAAAAGTTCTTTTTGAATGGTAATCATTTCCATTTCAGAAAACAAATCTAAATCGCTGATTAAAAATATTTTATCAGAATCTACATTTTGTTCTAATTTAATTTTTTGACTATTTGTAATAATTCCTGCTACTATCTTTTTTATCAGACCAGCTCGATTCTCGTTAGAATCTAAAACGATAGGATCTGACCAAAAACCCTTTAGCTTAAACTCAGATGCAGCTTCAGGTTTAGATTCTATAACAAGTACTTTTATTTCCTTATTATTAAACTCAATACCTGCTATTTTTTTTTGAGCAAACCCTAAAGATGCTACTAAAAACATAATAATTAAAAAAAAGTTTTTTTTGCCCATAATAAAAACAAAAGAATATCTAAAATTAAAAACTAGCTTGTCACTCTTAAAGTATAATTTACTTTGGTGTTAATAAAAAGGATAAACTTAAAATAGATTAATTGTAGATATTCTTTTTGATTAGTTAATTACCATATTTTTTTAATCTTGTTTGATCGATCAACTATATAAGAAACCAACCATGCTGTTTGTCCTTGTTTAGCAAAAAATAATTTCTTCTCATTAACATTTGGTATATCTTCTAAACAAACTAAAAGAAGAGCTGATCCTGCTATTAAGTGTTTTTGAGAATATGTTTTTAAAACACGTTCTACTTCTTTATTTTTTTTAGCTAGCTCTTCATATTTTTGAAAATTATTTTTAACTACAGCATCATAATTTATAACGTCTTCTAGGGTAAAGCTATTAAAATTTTCCTTTGCTTCATTGCCATTATAGAGTGTATAAAAAGCCCATACTGCACCACCGGACATATAAACATTTTGTTTTTCTAAAGCTTGAGGTTTAGAGTTATACATCGCTTTTATTTGTTCTCTTAACATAGGTGTTAAACCAAACAATTTCTCATTGTACTCTCCTATACTTTCGTTTTTTGCTTTCTTTTTAACCGTTTCTGTTAATGTTATGCTTCCATAATCAAACGAAAGAGGGAAGAAAACAAAGTTATCGTTATTAAAAGTATCTACATATCCTCCTTTTGTATTTCCTCCACCTATATCTAAGACTGTTGAATTTAAATAATTTACAGGAGGAATACATCCTTTTAGAAGCATCTTCCCTTCTGCTTGCGCATCTATAAAGTCAAGTTCTTTATTTGTTAATTTTTTCACTGAATCTACTAATTCTTTAGTATTAGTAGCCATTGCTACTCCAGAAGATCCAACAATAAAGATATTTTGTTCAGTAACTTTAAATTCATTCTTAATTCTTAAATAATTTCTGTAAACTACTTCAGTAGCTTTTTGAATATCTTCAGGTGCTAATTTGCCATCAATAGCAATACCACGTGCGATACCCACATTTTCTGTCCAAAAGGATTTTATTTCATAATGTCCTTTTTAATGTTATCAACATCTAGAACTGAAATTTTAATTCCTTTACTTCCAATTTCAATTCCTCCAAAAAGGCTATCATCATAAGATGCAAATACAAACTGAGCAAAAATAAATGATAATAATAAAAATATTTTTTTAACTCTCATAGTGAAAATATTAAGTTGTTACCCATACTAAAAACAAGACGCAATTTACGCGTCTTTATTGAAAAATTAATGTAGAAAGAAATCTACAAAAAAACCCAGATAAAGTTAAGTATATAATAGAAGAAAAGCAATGATTTTTATCTATTTTAAAAATCATTGCTTTTAAATTTCTAATTAGACTTTCATTATTTCTGCTTCTTTGATAGCATATAATTCATCTACTTTTTTGATATAAGCATCTGTTAGTTTCTGAACATTATCCTCTGCTGTTTTGCAGATATCTTCTGAAGTTCCTTCTTTTTCTAATTTTTTAATATCGTTATTGGCATCTTTACGAGCATTTCTAACACCTATTTTAGCATCTTCTGCCTCTGATTTTGCTTGTTTTGCTAATTCTCTACGACGTTCTTCTGTTAAAGGAGGTACTGATATAATGATATTATCTCCATTATTCATAGGATTAAAACCAATATTTGCAATCATAATAGCTCTTTCAATAGGTTGAAGCATATTCTTCTCCCAAGGCGTTACGGTTATAGTACGCGCATCAGGAGTATTAATATTAGCAACCTGAGAAAGAGGTGTTTGAGATCCATAATAATCTACAAAAACACCACCTAACATCTGTGGAGAAGCTTTTCCTGCTCTAATATTTAAAAACTCTTTTTCTAAGTGTGTCAAAGAACCTTCCATAGATTCTTTTGTACTATCTAATATAAAATTAATTTCTTCAGTCATTTATTATAAGTTTATTAATTCAAATTTATGCTAATAGATGAATTACAAATACTAAATATTAACAACAGTTCCTATATTTTCTCCTTCACAAATTTTCAATAAATTTCCTTCTTTATTCATATCAAACACAATAATTGGTAATTTATTTTCTTGACTTAATGTAAAGGCTGTAGTGTCCATTACATTTAACCCTTTTGCCAATACATCATCAAAAGAAATATAATCAAATTTTACTGCATCTGGATTTTTTTCTGGATCTGCATTATAGACTCCATCTACTCTAGTTCCTTTTAATATGACATCAGCATCTACTTCTATTCCTCTCAAAACAGCAGCTGTATCTGTTGTAAAATAAGGATTTCCTGTACCTGCCCCAAAAATTACAATTCTACCTTTTTCAAGGTGTCTAACAGCTCTTCTTTTAATATAAGGTTCTGCTATAGCCTCTATTTTTAAAGCAGTTTGCAAACGGGTTAACATCCCTTTTTCTTCTAGAGCACTTTGCAAAGCCATACCATTTATAACGGTAGCTAGCATCCCCATATAATCTCCTTGCACTCTATCCATACCATTACTAGCTCCTGCAACGCCTCTGAAGATATTACCACCACCTATAACGATAGCTATTTCCACCCCTAGGTCATGTATTTTTTTATTTCCTCAGCATATTCCGCTAATCTTTTTGGTTCTATTCCATATTGGCGCTCACCCATTAAGGCTTCCCCACTTAATTTTAAGAGTATTCTTTTATATTTCATTACGCTTTAATTTGCTCTGCAAATATAAAAATTAAATCTTTATTTCTTTATTTAGGAGGTATAGCAATTTTAACTAGAAGTTTTTAGAAGACTTTTTTTTATATATTTTATGACAAAAATCAGTTTTTCTATTTTTTTTAGCCGTAACTTTACTGATGTAAATAAGCAAATTTGGATTAATTATGGATTTAGAAATCAAAAAGCCAGTACCTATAAACGAAGAGGTAGTCTGGGACACGACTAAAACTATTATGAGTAAAACCGACAGTTATGGTACCATTGAATACGTAAACGAAGTATTTGCGGAGGTTTCAGGTTATCAAGAATATGAATTAGTAGGTCAACCTCATAGTATTGTTAGACATCCTGATATGCCTCAAATAATTTTTAAAGTATTATGGGACAATATTAAAAAGGACATAAATTTCATGGAATTATCAAAAACCTTTCAAAATCAGGACGTTATTATTGGGTGATAACAGATTTTGATTATGTAGTAGATGAGAATGCCAATATCCTTAAATACATCGCTAGAAGAAAAGCGGTACCTAAAGAAGTGGTTAAAAAGATAGAAGATTTATACACAAAATTATTACAAATTGAACAAGTAAGAGGAATTGATGGAAGTGAAAAATTCTTAACGGGATACTTAGAGGAATTAGGTATGACCTATGTTCAATTAATAACAAAAATAATGGTCGATGAGGCTAATGAAGAAGAGGAAAAACAAGAATTAGAAGTAGCAAAAACAAACGATGACTTAGAACATGTACGTAGTGGTTTCTTTTCTAAGTTTTTCGCAACAAAACTTAACTTATTCTAATCTTTTATGGAATTTATAAAAAGAAGTAAAATACACTTTAATCTAGAAATAAAGGTAATTGCTTTAATCACATTAATTAATAGAATGGGAGCCGTAGTGGTTCCCTTTTTATCAAAATATCTTAACGAAACATTAGGTTTCACTTATTCACAAATAGGATGGATAATGGTTTGTTTTGGTATTGGTTCATTAGTGGGTACTTTTGCAAGCGGTCGTTTATCAGACATAATAGGATCTTACAAAGTAATGATTTTTAGTCTTTTTACTAGTGGTATCATTTTTTTCGTTCTTAAACACGTAAAGAGCTTTGAAGCAATTTGTGTAATAGTTTTTTTACTAACAACAATTGCAGACATGTATCGTCCAGCAATGATGCTTACTGTTAATAATTATGTGAGCAAAGAAATGAAATTACAATCTTTATCCTTGATTCGCTCGGCTTCTAACTTAGGTTTAGTATTTGGCCCAGTAATTGGAGGATTGATCATATCTTATTGGAATTACGATGTTCTTTTTTGGGTAGATGGAGTAACTTGCTTACTTGCAATTTCAATTTTTGCATTATTAGTAAAAGAACGTAAAGTTCCATTTGACTTGAATCTAACAAAAATTAACCTAGACAAATTAGCACCTATTAAAGATATCCCCTTTATATTAAACTGGGTCATTGCAATGATTACGGGTTATTTGTTTTTTCAAGTATTCACTATTTTACCCTTATTCCAAAAAAATGCTTTTCATATAAAGGATGTAACTACTGGAATGCTTTTTGGATTTAGCGGGCTTTTATTTATACTTTTTGAAGTACGTTTAATTAATAAAATGCAAATAAAAAGAGTCAATGAAACTTTAGCAATCGCTATAGGATTAACCTTATTTTCTTTAGGCTATTTTTCTTTATACTGCATACATAAGAGCTGGGTTTTATGGCTTTTTATGGCGTTTATGACTTTTGGTAATATGCTAACTTTTTCTTATGCAAGTGGTTTAGTATTAAAAAGGAGTCACAAAAACCATGAAGGAATATTCATGTCAGCATTTCAAATGAGTTATGGTTTTGCCCATGTTTTAAGTTCAAAAACGGGACTATCCATAGTACAGGACATTGGCTACCAAGCAAACTGGCTTATAAACTCAATAATATCATTACTTGGAGTTGGATTAACCTACTACATGTATCTAATATTAAAAAGGAACAAATTTCTCTAAAAGAAAAAATTGCAGAGAAATTATTCGGTTAAAGACTAATTGTTTATGGTGTGATTGTAGGTGTCCTAAAAAGAATTATAAAAACATAAACAGAACTAAGTCTTAATAAATTAAAAGATTTGTTCCATTTTATGATAAGTAATTCTATTTTAGGACTCCTTTCTTTTATAAACTAATACTTTTCTTATGCTTATTCAACAAAGCTTTAGTCATAGTTAAGTTAGCTTCTGAAGCATCAACAACAAGATAAATTAAAAACTCATGATTTTGAGAAATATCAACAATATGATATTGAGAAGTTAATGTAATTGTAATATCTTGAATTTGTTGTGTTTGCTTTAGAGCATGAATACCATTAAGTTTAGCACGAACCATCTCTAAAATATAATTTGAATCAAGATCTATATTATAATCTGGCAAGACAGATTTTGAATGATAAATGATTCCTTTATAAATATCAAGAATACTGACAGCAACAAAGCCTGGTAGGTTTTTAGAAATAGAATCACTAAATTCTGTAAGTAGATCAGCCATTTTAAATTATTTTTTTGGGTAGCAAATGTAAGGAATATGATTTTTTTGGAGCCTAAAGTTTTAATTCATTTTTCAAGAATCATCCCTAAGATATTTTTTTATCAAATAATGACTTAAATAAATTAAAGGCGTGAGCAAGATTGCTAAACTCAATTTAAAGGTATACCCTGTTAGTGCTGAGGATATAAATGTTTCAAAATTTATTTTTCCTGGCAACCAAAATGCGATTCCTAAAACGACAAAAGAATCTACAAGTTGTGATATCATAGTAGATCCTGTTGCTCGTAACCAAATTTTTGAGTTCCCTGTTTTTTGTTTTACAAAATGAAAAATACTTACATCTATTAATTGAGAAAAAATAAAAGCAATAATACTACCTATAATAATCCACATACTTTGTCCAAATACCGCAACAAACTGTGCATCATTAACAGGGCTAATTCCTGCGGAAGGAATAGAAATTGCTAAAAAAGGATCAAAAAGGCATAAACGATGAGACTAGCAGTTATATAAGAAAGTTTACGAACTCCTTTTTCTCCAAAATATTCATTAATCAGATCAGTTGTTAAAAAAACGACAGGCCATGGAAGTATACCAATACTCATTACAAAGGGACCAATTTGAATAAGTTTCCCCCTATCAACTCGGCCACGACAGCATTTGTTATAAATATACCAGCTAAAATAGTAAATAAAACTTCTTTTTTATTTTGAAACATGTACAGTTTATAATTTTAGATCAAAAAAACGGAAAGTTTTGACTACCAAATTTTCTTTACTTTTTTAGAATATTCCGCCACATAGGATACTAACCAAGCAATATGTCCTTGTTTAGCAAAATACAATTTCTTTTCATCAATATTGGGTATTGCCTCAAGAGCTACAATCAAAATATTACTTCCTGATATTAAATGTTTCTGTGAATATGTTTTTAATACACGATCTATTTCTGGATCTTTCTTAGCCAACTCTTCAAACTTTTTGAAATTATTTTTCAAAATAGCATCATAATTAATTACATCTTCTAATTTAAATTCATTAAAATTTTCTTTAGCCAAACCATTATAAAGCGTATAAAAAGCCCATACTGAACCTCCTGAAAGATATACATTAGGTTTATCTAAAGCATTTTTTCCTGAATTATACATTGCTTTTACCTGTTCTCTTAATTCTGGTAAGATACCAAATGATTTTTCACTAAATTCAGAAAGTGAAGCTGTTTTAGTTCTTTTATTAACCGCTTCTGTAAGGGTTATGGTTCCATAATTTAAATTAATAGGAAAAAACACAAAATTCTCATTATTAACGATATCAATATAACCTCCTTTTGTATTACCTCCTCCAATATCTAAGACCATAGATGTTGGATAATTTTCTGCTGGAATTAAACCTCTCATCAACATTTTCCCTTCATTATTAGCAGTAATAAATTCTAGATCTTTGTTGATAGCCGTTTTTATTTTTTCCGTTAACAAATTAGTATTTTTCGCTTGCGCAACTCCTGAAGACCCTACTACAAAAATATTTTCTACAGGTACTTGAAATTCATTTTTTATCTTCAAATAATCAGCTGTTACAACTTCAACAGCCTTTGTTATATCTTCATTGAGTAAATTACCATCTATAGATATTCCTTTTGCTATACCAATGTTGTCAGTCCAAAAGATTTTATTTCATAATCTCCTTTTCTAATATTATCAACATCAATAACTGATACCTTTACGCCTTTTCCTCCTATTTCTATTCCTCCATAAAGATTTTTACTCTGTGCAGAAGATAAAATAATACTTGCAAATAAAAAAAAATGTGTAATTAGTTTTTTAATTTTCATACTCTTGAATTTCATGCTCAATTTTAAGCAAATTTAGATATAAAAACAAAAATAATAGTAGAAATATTTCTATAGTTTTTATAGGATTTTACATCATTTCCTTTTTAAATTTGCCTAACGTTTAAACTTAACTTGTATGAATTCAATCCTGAAAGACTTCAAAACTTTACCTAGAGAAGTTTGGTTTTTTTTCTTCATGATATTAATCAACAGAATGGGAGCTATGGTTGTTCCCTTTATGTCTAAATACTTATATGAAGATTTAAAATTTACTTACACAGAAATAGGAACCATCATGATGTGTTTTGGTGCTGGATCTATTGCCGGTACTTTTCTTGTGGGAAAAATCTCTAAAAACATTAGTAGTTACAAGCTCATGATCTACAGTATGTTTTTTAATGGTGTTATTTTATTTAGTTTACAATTTGTAAAGAACTTCTATTCTTTATGCTTCACTGTTTTTCTTTTAAACCTTGTAGCAGACATGTTTAGACCTTCTATGATGGCTACATTAAAGGATTTTGTTAAAAAAGAAGATCGTGTTAAGGCATTTTCTTTAATGAGAACAGCATCTAATTTTGGTTTTATAATATCACCTATTATTGCAGGTATATCAATTGCCACAGTTGGTTACTACTTATTATTTTATATTGATGGTCTGTCTTCTGTTTTAGCTGTCTTGTTTTTTATAACTTTTGTAAAAGAGAAAAAATTACTCCACAAATTAACCTTTTCTAATCTAAATGAAGAAAAATTTGTTTTTTTAAAGGATAAATTACTACTATTACACTGCTTAATAACAGTTATCACAGGAATTATATTTTTCCAAATATTTTCTGTTCTACCATTATATTATACAGATGTATTAAAATTAGCCACCACATTTAACACTTACACACTTGTGTTTTATGGATTAATTTTATTCTTATTAGAAGTAGCAGTTGTATCATTTATTAAAAACAAAGGAATAAAAGCACTAAATGCTATTCTCTATGGATTACTTTCTATGTCTTTTGGTTATTTAATTTTAGTTGTTTTACAACAGACAGCAGGAGTATTCCTTGCATTAATATTTATCAGTTTTGGTGTTATGCTTACGTTCCCTTTTGCAGCTGACTTTGTACTTGAACGTTCTTATAAGAAAATGGAAGCTAAATTTTTATCTTATTTTCAAATGTGTTACGGAATAGCACAGTTTTTAAGCGCCAAACTGAGTTTGTTCATAATCCATAAATTAGGATATAGTACTAACTTTATTTTAAATATTTCACTAGGAATAGTAGGAGCATTACTTTCATATCTCTTAATTGATTTAGTAATAAAAGAAAGACGAGATAAAAAAGCAGCTATTGTAAACTCACTCTTTAAATAATAAAGATTTAAACAAACTATTATGCTTGGGGAAATCCGTGAAGTAGGAATTCAAGAATTTGCCAAGGTTGAAAATATTATTTTAAAATCAGGGCTTGTTTTAGACGAGTTTCTTGGAGGAGGCAATGGTTCTCTTCCTTTACTTCAATACAAACTAGAACGAAATCAATGTAAAATTTTTGTATATATAGTTGAAAAACAAATTGTTGGTTTTATCTTACTATTAAGTAAAAGGAGTATTATTTCAAAATTAGCATATGACTGGCACATTGCTTATTTACATGTTGATGAAAACATGAGACGCAAAAAAATTGGTGAAGCCTTATTAGATCGCACTATTCGATTTGCATCATCAACTAAAGCAAATGAATTGTCATTACATACAACGAAAGATAATCTTTCTGCTATACAATTATATAAGAAAAAAGGGTTTTTAGAAAGTAACTTTTTAGCCAATTACCTCACTTTTAAATTATTTTTAAATGACTATAGGTAAGAATTTTGTATTTTAGGTTTATGTTTGTTCAAAAGCTAATTAGATTCTAAAAACTTTTTAAAGTCACCTAAAATTAGGTGACTTTTTTTATAGAAATCTTTCTTATATTTGATTTAAAACATTAAATTCTGCCTTTCATGAAACGCTATGTCGTATTTTTATTACTCATTATTACTACCGTTTCCTGTGGTCCAAGAAGACTAAAATGCGGACCAAAACGTTGCGAAATTCATAATCTTAATAATTTTTAAATGAAAAAAATACGAATCTTATTCACAATACTTTTTACGTTTAATCTATCAGCACAGGAAAAGAAAAAGAACTAAAGAACCAAGATGTAGAAGCTTCATGCGGGCTATGTCAATTAGGAACTAAAGACAAAGATTGCAGTTTAACTATTCGCTATAACAATAACGTATACAAGGTTATTGGAACGAGTATAGATGACCACGGAGATGCACATGCCACTAATGGCTTTTGCAACAGTATAAAAAAAAGCAAAAGTTTCTGGGACATTAAAAGAAGGAAAATTCTTAGTAAAGAAATTTCGCTTAGTAAATTTAAATGAGTAATTTATTTTTTAAAAGCTAAAAATTAGAATCATCATTTAAATGTTACTTTTTTTCGGAACTTTGCAAACCTTTTTCGGTAATTTCCGAAACCTATGTTTTTAGCAATGAAAAAGAAGATTGAAATTTTAGCTCCTGCAAAAGATTTAACAACAGGTATCGCTGCAATAAATGCTGGTGCAGATGCTGTATATGTAGGAGCACCACAATTTGGAGCACGTTCTAATGCTCACAATTCCATTGAAGATGTTGCTGCATTAGTTCAGTATGCACATCTTTATAATGTTCAGGTTTTTGTAGTAATCAATACTATTATTTACGATGGTGAGTTAGAAGCTTGTCGTCAATTAATTTGGAAACTATATGAAATAGGCGTAGACGCTCTTATTGTTCAAGACATGGGAGTATTAGAGCTAGACTTACCTCCTATTCCTCTTCATGCAAGTACGCAAGCTAATAATCGTGACCCTAAAAAAATTAAATTCCTAGCTGATGCAGGTATTCAACGTGTAGTTTTAGCACGCGAATTGAATTTACACCAGATAAAAGAAATCAGTGAAGCAACAGAGGTTGAGTTAGAATTTTTCGTAACAGGTGCCTTATGTGTTTCTTTTAGTGGAAACTGTTACATGAGTGTAGCAAATGGAGAGCGTTCAGCAAATAGAGGTTCTTGTGCTCAAAACTGCCGTTTGCCTTACAACCTAATTGATGGGAATGGAGACACTTTAATAAAAAACAGTCACTTACTTTCTATCAAAGACTTTGATGTAACGGATCAAATTCCCAACTTAGTAGAAGCAGGAATTTGTTCATTCAAAATCGAAGGCCGTCTAAAAGATGTTGTGTACGTTAAAAACAATGTGTCTTTCTTACGAAAAAAATTAGACACCTTCCTTGCAGAAAATAGTGACAAATACATCAAAGCCTCTTCTGGAAGTTGTATGTATACTTTCGATTCAGAATTGACACGTACTTTCAACCGTGGATATACAGATTATTTTGTAAACGAAAGACATCAATCAATTGGTTCTTGGGACAGTCCTAAATCAAAAGGGCAGTACATTGGTAAACTAACCAAGACCGTTGGTAATTCCTATATCATTGAAAACGGTGAATTGTTAAACAATGGTGATGGGCTTTGTTTTATTAATGAAGATAAAATTGCTGAAGGCATTTATGTAAACAAAGTAGAAAATGGTATCGTTTACCCTAATGTACTAAAAGATATTACACCAGGTACTGAAATTTATCGTAATAATGACGCTGCCTTCATTAAATTAGTTGAAAGAGAAGACAGTGCCATCCGAAAAATTAGTACATCATTATTGTTAAAAGAAAATGAAAATGGCTTCGAATTAATTGCTACTGATGAAGATGGAAATATAAGTACCGTTACCTTAGTACATCCAAAAGAAAAAACTAAAAATGGTGAATCTATTGAAGAGAACTTTAAAGTAAATTTAGCCAAAACAGGTTTTACACCATATACAGCAGATGAAATTACCATAGCATTTTCAGAAAACTGGTTTTTACCTATTTCAAAAATCAATGAAATGCGTAGAAATGTATACGAAAAATTATCAGAAATTCGTTTACAAAATTACGACCGTAAAGAATTTCAATTAGAAAAAACCACTCATCCTTACCCTGAAACTAAATTAGATTTCACCTATAATGTAGCGAATAAAACTGCTCGTAAATTCTACGAACGTCACGGTGTAACTGAAATTGAAAAAGCATTTGAATTACAGTGGGATCCAGGAAAATCACGTGTAATGACGACTAAGTATTGTATTAAATACGAATTAGAGCGTTGTCCTAAATACCATCGCGAAAATATGGATCAAAAATTGAAAGAACCATTAGTATTAAAACAAGGTGAATTAGAGTATAAATTAAAATTTAACTGTAAGCCTTGCGAAATGGAAATTTGGGAAAAAGATGCTGAATTTGAAATCGAAGAAGATCATTTCCACTAATATAGTGAACACCGATACCTTAAAAGTATCGGTTTTTTTTATACTATCATTTTATAAATTTAATTTATACTTTTTAACAAAATAGAGCTTTTTTTATAATACATTTGTATATACAAATGTATTATAAAATGAAAACAATTTTACATAGAGCTAATGAAAGAGGACATGCAAACTACAACTGGTTAAACGCTTATCATAGCTTTAGTTTTGCCAATTGGTTTAATCCTGATAAAATTCAATTTGGCATGCTACGAGTACTAAATGATGACACCATTGCAGGCGGAATGGGTTTTGGAACACATCCACATGATAATATGGAAATTATCACTATTCCGTTAGAAGGCGATTTGGCTCATAAAGACAGCATGGGCAATTCTTCCATTATTAAAAAAGGAGATATACAGGTAATGAGTGCGGGAACTGGTATTCAGCATAGCGAGTTCAATCCTAATCAGAATCAATATACCCAATTATTTCAAATTTGGCTATTTCCAAAATTCAGAAATGTAACCCCTCGTTACCAACAAATCACTTTGGATGTGGCCAATCAAAAAAATAATTTCTCTCAAATTCTTTCACCAAATCCACACGATGAAGGTGTTTGGATTTATCAAGATGCTTGGTTTTATATGAGTGAATTTGACAACGGATTTTCTAAAAAACTCCCATTAAAAAAAAGAAGGCAACGGTTTTTATGTGATGAATATTGAAGGCGAAATCAAAGTCAGTGGTCAAAAACTAGAAAAAAGAGACGCTATAGGCATTTGGGAAACCAATGAAATAGAAATCAAAGCCAATACCGATTCCAAATTTTTAATCATAGAAGTTCCCTTGAAACAATAGTTCCAATTAAAAGAATATAACAGTTTGTAAAATAATATTATGCCATTTCTTTTAATGATTATTCATTAAATCCTCTTGTCATTTACCTCTTTTTTTATAAGTATAATTCATTTTTTAAAGCTGATGAATTTAAATCAAATCACTGTTCCTTCGTTAAATTTAACGAGATCTACTCCTTTCTATGAAAAATTAGGATTGAAACTTATTGTCAAATCACTTCCTCATTATGCACGATTTGAATGTCCTAAGGGTAATGCAACTTTTTCTATTCATAAAACGAATGAATTACCAAAAGGAGAGGATATATGTGTCTATTTTGAATGCGAAAATCTGGATGAACAAGTTAATAAACTAAAAAAAATTGGAATCGTATTTGAACAAGAACCTACTAATGAACCGTGGTTATGGCGCGAAGCTAGACTCAAAGATCCAGATGGCAATCAACTGATATTATTCTATGCTGGTAATAACAGACTGAATCCTCCTTGGCGAATTGATAATTAGCATTTTTTTATAAAAACTAACAAAAAAAGAGGCTGTAAAATAGTAAAAATTTAATACTTAGCTCAAGATTGGAAAGATCTCACAATGAATTTTCTTTCTTAAGTTAAAATGAAAAACTTTTTGACAGCCTCTTTTTATTATTTCTTTATTTTCCTATTGAAAAATTCTTAAAACTTGATATATCAATTACCTCCTCCGTATCCACATCGTATGTAATTTCTACTTCATCTCCCACACGTGTGATAGGTAGTTCATTAGATAACTGAGAGGAACCAATAAAGATTTTATTTTCACCCTGAATGGTAAAATAATAAAAACTATTTCCATTTTTTACATCATTTTGTATACGACTTACGGCTGCTTTAATTGTTTTCTTATCAGTTGAGGCATCTAATTTCACAGTATCTCCAGACATATTATAGGCATTTTTATAGGCCATCAAAGTCTCACGCATCGTATTACCTACCCCTACTATAGTGTAGTCATGTATAGACACCATAGCAAACATTTTCACCAAACCACCACGATCTTTGAGTGTCATAACATAAGTAGGAATATTATTAATATTATACGGAATAGGTAATGAAGCATTATACCCTTTTTCTTGAACTTTTCCTTGAGCTGAATTTTGAGCTGCAAATTCAGTGGCACCACTTTGTCTATAAAATGTAGCTTGTTTGGTTCGTGTATCTACTAATACAAAACCTACGGATGACTCATCTTTACCTACTGAAGTTAAACCGGTGTACCAATACGATTTATTATCTTTACCATATACTAAACTCATATCCTCAGTAATTTGTAATTTATCAGCATTTGAAAAATTCCAATAACCATGTACTAATTCTCCCCAATCGTTTAACTGATCCTCAATAAAATTAATAGGCTGAATACGGTCAATCCATTTTGGTGTATTGGCTATACTATATTCTTTTATAGCTCCCGTTTGTGCATTTACTACGACTACTCCTGTAGCATCATTTCCTGTAAAGCCTATTTTCTTATCATACTTAGTAACCACCCAAAACGGTTTACCTGTATCATCAATTTCAAACGTAAAATCAGTTAACCCTGTAGAAGTATATCCGTTAAAATAAATATGTCGTTTAATTTCATCTCCAAAATACGCTTTGGGCTGATATTTAATCTTAATTGGATTTCCATTACAATTTTGAACGAGCTTTACATCCCTTTCATTCGTTGCTGAAACCATTACATAACCCGCTGTTCCTTCTATATTATTCAACCATTTAAAAAATCCAGAATGCAATAAAGGAGCTACCCAATACAATTTATTATTTACTTTTTGAATATAAAATTCACCTAGGTGCACTTGACTTCCTAAAGCAGGTTGTGAACCTAATATTTTTTCACCTAATAAATAAGCTAAGTCTTCATCTACTACTCGAATTTCGCTCAAAGAAATGGGTGCTATGTGCTTAGACATTTTATCACCATTAGCTACTTTACCAATTAATTCTTGATGTTTTTTAGTTTGTATTAAACGAGAACTAAAAATTGGTAATACAAATATATATACTAACAAAGCGCCTATAATATACACAAATACTTTTGAAGGGAAGCTTAGCATTTTTACTTGCTTTCCATCACGAGAAATTTGGAATTTTGTAGAAAGAATAATCCATACAAAAACTAAAATCAAAAGCAAAAAAGGAAGACTTACAAATCCGTAATTTAATACCGGTAAATTAAAATAAACAAGTAGAGTTCCTAATACAATTAGAATAAGGACTTTAATAAAATAATTCATTATATAAAAAGTTAAATTAATTTTTAGACGCTATTTATTGAAAAAAGTTACAAAAGTAGTTTCCGAATAATTTTGCTTATTTTTGCTCAGAATTTTAATACTAATTAAAATTTAAAAGTTTTAAAAATAAAAACTATTTTAAATGAAAGCATACGTTTTTCCAGGACAAGGAGCTCAATTTACCGGAATGGGTAAAGATTTATACGAATCATCTGTGTTAGCAAAAGAATTATTTGAAAAAGCCAATGAAATTTTAGGTTTTCGTATTACAGATATCATGTTTGAAGGTACTGCAGAAGAATTAAAAGAAACAAAAGTAACACAACCTGCTGTTTTCTTACATTCAGTTATTTTAGCCAAGGTTTTAGATATAAAACCAGACATGGTAGCAGGGCATTCCTTAGGTGAATTTTCAGCATTAGTAGCTAATGGTTCTTTATCTTTTGAAGATGGATTACAATTAGTTTCTCAACGTGCTTTAGCCATGCAAGAAGCTTGTGAAATTACGCCTTCAACCATGGCTGCAGTATTAAACTTAGAAGACAAAGTAGTAGAAGATATCTGTGCATCAATTGATGGTGTGGTAGTAGCTGCAAACTATAATTGCCCAGGTCAATTAGTGATTTCTGGAGAATTAAAAGCAGTAGAGCTTGCTTGTGAAAAAATGAAAGAAGCAGGTGCTAAACGCGCACTAATATTACCTGTAGGAGGTGCTTTTCATTCACCAATGATGGAACCTGCAAGAGAAAAATTAGCCGCTGCTATAGAGGCTACCTCTTTCAACACGCCTTCATGTCCCGTGTACCAAAATGTAACAGCAAATGCTGTTAGTGACGCTGTGGAAATTAAGAAAAACTTAATTGCGCAATTAACAGGCGCTGTAAAATGGACACAATCCGTAAACCAAATGATTGCTGATGGCGCTACTAGCTTTACTGAAGTAGGTCCTGGAAAAGTTTTAGTAGGCTTAGTTAATAAAATTAATAAAGAAGTAGAAACCATTTCTGCTTAATTTGATAGATTTAAAGAAACGATCCCGCTAATCAGAATAATTAGTGGGATTGTTTTTATTTTACAAAAATTTCTTTCAATTGGCCTATGATGTTTCCACCGCCTGAAATAGAGATTTCCCCTATTTTATCGGCAATTTTTTCTACATATTCCATTTCTTTCAATTTCCATAAGGTTTCGTTTTCTTCCATTAATTTGGCGGTGTTCAACAAACTTCTCATAGAAGCTGTTTCTTCCCGTCTCATAATAATATTAGCTTGTGCTTTTTTCTCAGCTACCAAAACCTGGTTCATAATTTCTTTCATATCACCTGGCAATATGATGTCTCTAATACCAGCATCAAAAACTTCTACCCCTAATTGGGCAACTTTTGCTTTAGACTCTGCTAAAATAACTTGAGTAATTTCATCCTTTTTAGTCAATAACTCGTCTAAAGTGAAGCCGCCCACATAGGCTCTTAATGCCAATTGCAACAAGATATATAATTGCTTTTCAAAATCCTTATTTTCAGTCAATGCTTTTTGAATATCAGTTACTTGATATTTAGCAAAAAAGTTGATTCTTAAATTGGCTTTATCTTTAGTCAATAATTCTTGACCAGAAATTTCCATTTGTTGCTGTCTTAAATCGGCTGATTTAATTTCAATACGAGTAGCATTATTCCAGAAATTATAGGTTCCTGCATCAAGTGTCTTTACAAATTCGCCATTGATAAACAACAAGCCTTTTTCGTGACTTAAAATATCAAATTTTCTTGTAAAAGGTTTCAATTTTGGATGCTCTACTACCGTTTTATCCATTTCATCATTGATGTATAAATCGTTTAAATGAATCCTAACAAATTTGTAATTGATGATTCCTTTCCAAAAAGCATAACGCCCTGCTGAGAACACTTCTCTAAAGTTTCCGTTGATATACTGCAAAACAATTTCGTTATCAGCCACCTCAATAACGTCCAACATATTAGCTAACTTTTCGTTTTGCAACATAATATCTAAATTTACTGAAGGTAAAAATTCTAAAGTCATATTAAATAATGAAAACTGTATATCATCTACATTTTTCCAAAAAGCATATTTGCCTGTAGTTAATACTTCTTCAAATGATTTATTGACAAACTTCAAGGCTACTTGAAATTTTGGTACTTCTACAACCTGCAACATATTTGCTAAGGTTACATTTTTCAATAAAACATCTAAATCTTGAGTAGGTTCAAAAGCTTCTTTCATAGAGAAATACTGAACTTCCTTATTGTTCCCTATCAACCAATGCTTGCCTTCAGTTAAGACCTGAATCAATTTATTTTCTTTAAAAACCAATCCTACTTGGAAAGTTTCTATGGTAATTTTCTTGAACATATCTTTAAATTTTAATCATTTTTACTAATAAAAAACGCAAGAACTTATTCGCTCTTTCAAAAACGGAAAAAAGGGAGTTTACCGAAGTATTAAACTGGTTCTGTATTATTTTTTGTTTGTCTTTTAAACCAGTTAAAATCCAAACCTTCAAATACCGAAGCAAAAAAATAGTTTTGCAAACCGTTCTTTTTCAGGTTTTGTCAAAAGTGTTTCTTATGTAAAGCTTTCAAATAGTCGGAACTAAAATGATTACTTAAAATAAAAAACTTGACAAGTTCTTTACGTTTTTCAATCTTTTTTGGTGAATCTTTTTAACGAGAGATTCCACTCTTTCAAAAAAGCTACATTTTAAGTGTAGTGCTCTATCCAACTGAGCTAATGCAAGTGGAAATTGCATATCGGACTCGAACCGATGCTTTGATTGCTGAAACCCTATTTCAGTGCGTCTGCCATTTTCGCCATTCTTCTTTTACGAAGAAGTAGGAATCGAACCTACAAATCATTGTATTTTATGGTAAATACTAAAACCTTCAAATCAAGTTGCATAGTAAGTTGTAACACGCCTCACGCGTAACCCTCACCACATTAGTGCTATACCGAAACACCCAACAGGACTTGTTTGATATTTTTATAATTCAATGAACTTATTTTCCTTTAACAAAGATTCAAAATAAGCTACGCAATTATTTTGCGCAGCTTTTTGATTATACTTTAAAAGTCATAAATTCTTCTTTAATCTCTTTAACAATCAAAGTGTTTAAGCGTTTGTTGATTGTTTTTTGATGTTCTTTTTCTAAACTATCCCACTCGGTAGGATGATCCTTTTGAAAGTCGGTCATCACGTCTTGACTCATCCAACCTGTTAATTTCCCAAAGATTTTGGGGTGAAATTCCCCTTCTTTGCTCAATACATTGTAGATACGGTTTACCGTTACATAGTCCGTAATTTTTGACCAAATACTTTGTACTTCTGGAGGAAAATCAACCATTTGATGTTCTTTTTTAGGTTTCTCATTTTTTCCTCTTTCCGACCATTTTTCGTTTTTATTTTTTAATAAAACACGGCTTCCGTTTCCAAAGAATAAAGTATCCACAGGACGTATAATCACCCCTTCTACTATGTTGCTTTCCAAAGTGGGTAAGCCTAACCATTCAGGAATTAAACTAGTAAAGTCATTTGGGTATTTCAAACAATCCGTTAAACTTCCTTTAAATAAAGTCTTTGCATAGAAGAATCCTATTTTCTCAAACAATTTGTTCGCTAATTCAACATTCATATAGTGTGAATTATCCACTTTAATATCGAAAGCATAAAAATCATTTTCTGGACTGTAATCAATACCCTTTTGAACCTTGATAGCACCTTGTACCGTGGGAACTTCGGGATGATTGTAATGACCACCAAATAATTCACCAAACACGGTAATAAACTGTGTATTTGGGAATAATTCTTTTATTTCAAAAAATAATGACTTCACTTTAGTATGGTATTTTTCAGCCACTTTATGAGCATTGTAAAACGTATCATTCTCTTCGATAAAATCAGAACGTTTTGTAATTTTAACTTGGATACCATTAGTATAAAACGCAAAGTTTGCCCCGTGCACTTTTTCTTGTACTACATAGTCGACTGTATCAAATTCGTGTTTGATAATTTGTTCCAAAACTGTTTTTTGGTACGTATTTTCTATTGAGTTGTATTTTCTAAATTCCATTTTTTGTTTTTTGTAGTTACACAAAGTCTCACTAAGTTTTCACGAGGTCACACGAAGTTTAATTTCAACCTCTTTGTGAAACTTTATGTAATTATTTATTAATCCATTCTATAACCGTTTCCAAATACACTTGTCTAACTTCTTCAAATCGAGTGATATTCGGAATATGATTCACTTCTAATAATTTTTTATCACCATTAGGCATCACAATATAATCGTTGCCAATCATATCCATCCCTAAATGCTGCTTGATATGCTTGGTATCTGCTAATAATTCATCATCGATTTCCATCAAACAGGCATTATCTGGATGAATTGATTTTAACCAATCGTTACCTTCTAACTTAATTTGCCAATACGTATTTCCTATATTCATTATTCGGACGGCATCTCCTTCAAAATAAGGTTCTAAAGTCGATGTAAATGAACTTGTCCATTCGCCTTGAAACTTTTCTTTGTTTTCGCCACAATGCCAATTTCCCCATTTTGCTACAGTTTCTGTAGCCAAATGCACTTCTGTATGAGCGGATATAAAACCTCTTTGGTGTGGAAATTTAGTTAGCTGCATTGCTTTGATCAAACACGGAATTTTTAGTCGGCATTCAAGCATTGCCAATGGGTTAGGAAAACAAGCTCCATTCCACAAGGCTAAACCTGTAATAAAATCAAAATCATTATCATAAATTCCGTAATAGATCACTTTATCAACAGGAAGCATTCCTACTCCATTTTGTTTTTCCATAAATAGCGTACCTTCTTTTACCAGTATTTTAGGTATGGCTTGATGCCAAATGATATGTCCGTCAAAATTTTGTTTTATGGCTTGATATTCTTCTGTTTCTATGCCTATTAAGGCAATTCTATTGTGTATCATAATTCTTTATTTTGTAAACCTGTCAAGTTGTATCCCTCAACAGGTTTATTTTTGATTATTCAATTATTCCAAGTCTTCGCTGATGTTCTTTATCTCTAACATCTATGGCTCCAAAAGGGCTTCCTTTAAAATAGCCTATATTCTGGAAACCATTTTCTTCGGTAATGAGCGATTCTTTTTTAGTCACTGCACCCGTATATTTTGAGCCATAATTACCTGTTAACTTTTTTGTGGCGGGATCTACATCGCCCCAGGCAGGTGCTTTACCATTGTAAATTGGCTCAACAAAATAAGTGATACCTGTTATTCGAGATTTCATATATGTAAAATTTATTTTTTAGCGGTCATATATGTTATCGCTTTTATTTATTGGTGTTTGCAAGCAAACGAGTCATTTATAGCGATTTCATAATGAGTCTTCCTGTTTCATCGGTATTTGTTAAAAACCTTTTTAAAATGTCTGGTCTCATAATTACTTAATTTAAAATTAAACTTCATTTAGTGGACCAGATTCGACTCGAACGAATACCTCCTGTTCTTCAGACAGGCGTGCACACCGTGTACACCACTAATCCATTTTTTGTCTAGGAAGCAGGACTCGAACCTGCAACCTCCTGCTTCCAATGCAGGTAAACAACCAATCGTTATCTTCCTAGTTTTGTTGATTTGTCTGGATTCGAACCAGAACAAAGAGAGTCAAAGTCTCTTATGCTAACCCATTACATCACAAATCACTTTAGCGGCTCATACGAGAGTCGAACTCGTATCACCTGAGAGACAGTCAGGTAGGATAACCTTTACCACAATGAGCCCGTATTTTTTTAACCTTAGCAAGACTTTCACTTGCACCTGCTGAATAGAAGTCAGCTATTCTATTTTTAAACTATAAGGTCTATTATTCATAAAAAAAGCACCTTAAATAAGGTGCTCAAGATTGAAAACTATTTATATATAGCTATTTAATCACACCTTTGTGTTTTGTATTTGAATGGTAGCGCATCGCTAAATGCAACCGGTTGATATTGAAATTTATTTTCTATTGTATGTAACATATATCTTTAAAATTATTATTTATTAACCATTTATTTTCTTTTAGGGCTCCCACACTCCCAATGAATATTGGGAGTGTGATGGTCCTGAGAGATTGTCAGGAAATCTCGAAACTTCGAGGAAATTGAGCCTGTTGTTCCCTTTCTAAAGAACGCTTTTGTGATTTCATCAGGAGTCGAACCTGAACCCTTTCGCTTCGTAGGCGAACGCTCTATCCTATTGAGCTATGAAACCAGTAAGAGAGTAAGCAGATTGAAGAAGATTATTAACAAACTAATTAAAATTTAAAAGCTTACTCTCATTTAGGAATATAAAAAAGCACCCTAAATAGGATGCTTTTCTTATATCTATTATTTTCACTAATAGGTATATTTTTTTACATCCATGACTTCTAAATCAAAATCTTCAATACATTCAATGCGAACTTCTTGGGGTCCTAATTGTAGATTTTTTTGTGAACTTATCATATGTATATCTATTGTTTTCATTTTATTTTACGTTATTAGAAATGATTTATTATTTCTTTTTTTCTGGGGCAAAGATAAAGTCAAAAAAATGTAACTTCCAAATATTTTTTAAACATATTAGATTGATTTTCAATTAGTTATACTTACTTTTAAACATAAAAATTCCTGTCCGCAAACTTGCAGATGAACTCAAAATAGCCAAATGACTGTCTCTCACTTGATTAACTTTCAATCGTATTTATTTTATATTTTGTTTAAACATGTAACATTTTTTCATCTTTTTTTTGAAAAACTTTTCTTTATTGTTCAACATTCCTTTATTTCTTAGTATGTTTCAAAATTGGGAACAAAAAAAGCGTCCCTTTTGGAAGGACGCTTGATCTATTTTTTAGTTTAAAAACTTACTTCTAATACACTATCATTCAAAACATCCTGAAAATACTATGTAAAAACGATCCTTTGACACTAATTCTAGTATCATTGCGTTTAAACGAATAGGTTGTTTTGTTGTTTTCATCGGCACAAATGTAAGATAATTTTTAAAATCTCTGATTTTGAAAAGATTATTTCCTAAAAAATCCACCATCAATTCAAAAAATCTGCTTGTAAACACTGTTTAAATTGGTTAATGGGTTTCAAACGACCTCAGCAACTGGTTTTCTTCCGGTGTGATGTCCAGAACAGTATAAACAGGAATTTTTACGATTGCCATTTCATCTAGCACATCCACTAGATTTTTATAAGTAGCTTTTTTACTCGGTTTAATCTTAACAATTAATCCTTTTTTAGGATCAGCTGTTTGACTTAGTATTAATTTCGACTTTTCTACCAATTCCTTTCTTAACGATTCTTTATTGTAAGTTAAAAGCTTAGGTGATTCAATGGGTGATTCAAAATTTCCGTGGTAACTTATTATTTTATCATTTTCGCCAATTAAAATTGTCATAGTTCTTAAATCAGATAAATCAAAACACCCAATATAATCTACACAACCTCTTCCTTCAGGCATTCCTAAATCCATTATCTGGGGTCTAGACATATAAGATGTTAACATAAAAAACACCATTAATAAAAAAGCGATGCTTACCATCGCGGATAGATCCAATCGAACTGGTAACTTTTTTGACTTTTGGGTAATTGATTTTCTTCCGAATTGATTTCTTGTCTCGCTCATAACTTTTGGCCTTTAATTTACAAACACCTCCAAAAATCATACCTTTTTATTAATCAATTATAAAGTTGTTTTCGTATGTTTATTAAAATCGCTATTGCTCTATTATTGGGTAATTCGGGTAATAGTGATGATTCAGTTAATTTTTCAATAGAAGTAATTAAATCATCTGCTTTTTGTAATAACGTATCATATTCCATTGCCCCTGATTTGATAGTCAATAATTCTTCACGATTTGTAACACGGATATTCAATCTTTGTGTCTCTAAAATTTGTTGAGCTGTTTGGAGTAAACGTATGGTGTGCATCATATTTTTGCTGTCATAATTTTTTCCGTGTAGCTGATTGGTTTCGTAACGCTCTTCATTACGTTTTTCAATCCAATCCCAATACGTTGCATATTCTTTACAATATTTGGAATAGCCTTCTAAATTACATGATAGATAGCCCAGTTCTTTTGCTCCTTTTGGAATAGAGGAAACGGATACTTCATTAGAAAGTTCATTTTTTATAACGCCTTTATACCCTAACTTTTTATGTTCATCATAAAATAGTGCATATATTCCTTTAGCATTAGGAATATTAATCAAACCGCATTGTTCTTGCTTTAATTGATATTTAAATAACCAATTGGCTAGTGAAATAGAATCATAACCTTGCAAAACAGAACAAAAGTCTAACAAACTTTTACGTTCTTTACTCATTGGATTCACAATTTTCTTTTTTAATCCTCTTGCTTTTTTGATTTGAGTTATGGCATAACCTGCAAAAGTATCTTTGCAAAGTTTAGAAAGAAAGTCTTCAATTTTTAATTGATTCATTAAAGGATGCTTGTATAAAATACAATCTTCTGGAGAAGCTAAAACCTCTAAAATATTTGGATTATTTTTTAATAACAATTCCACAAAACGACCTAATTCATAATATACAATATCATTCGTTTCATTGCTAATTTGTGGAATATATTCTAAACCATAAAATTTATCTTTAGGCATGTAAAATACACCTTTTATATCAGTATCTGATGTTGGAGTATCTAACCCAAAGGACTTACTTCCCGAAATCACTTCGAAAAGGATTAGATTTTGCGATTTAAGGTCTTGTATCGTCATAATGCGTATTTTAAGTGACAAAGCTGACTCTAAAGTACGTAATTATTTTACGGAGTGGTGTTTATTTTTTAATCGCAGTTGAACTACCTTTTTGCAACCGAATTATTTAAGAGTATTATGTAGCTTCATTTATGCTAGAGGGTCGTTATTATATACCAGCAGTTGTCAATTCTATACTAGCAGATTGCAATTCTATACTAGCGATAGTCAATAGCAGCGAATGTCCTAAAAACTGTGGGAGACTATGCCATTTTTTTAAGTAACACAACGTTTCACAAAGTATGACTCAAAGTTACTCAAAGTTTCTAACCATAAAGAACGCTAGGTTTTACGCTACGTTCGCAAAGTTGCTCCGCACAGTTTGTCACTCCAAGGAACGAGGAGTCTCATAATCTTTTTTATAACTTCTAATTTCTAAATCCCTTCCTATCCCAATCTTTTCATAAAAAAAGACCTCTTCTATAAAAGTTAGAAGCAGGAAGATGAAAAAAAATATTACTTGTAATTTTACCTACTTTGTGATTTAATGTCAGCTATGTGCTTAATAAAGAATAAAAGAAAAAATACATCAAAATGAAAAATATAAAAATCACGATACCGCAGCCTTGTCACGAAAACTGGAATGAAATGACTCCAGCGGAAAAAGGTAGGTTTTGTGCGGTTTGTCAAAAAACAGTAATTGATTTTACAAAATCTACCGATAAGCAAATTGCGGAGACATTTGCAACAACACCGCAATTGTGCGGAAGGTTTTTGACCTCGCAATTGGATAGGGATTTGGTTGTACAAAACGAACGAAAATCGTTTTGGTTAGCCTCTTTATTTTTTGGATGTATCAGTTTAACCAACTTTAAAGCACAAGCACAGGGCGAACCTAGAAAAACTGTTATCACTGAGGCTACCAAAAAGCTCAGTTAAAAGTAACAGGCGATACTATTGTTGCTCCTAAAATTGTAACTGGAGTAGTGAGTGATAAAAATGGCTCTATACCTGGAGCAATTGTAAAGATTAAAGGAACAGAAACTTTCACTACTACTAATTTTGAAGGAAAATATACAATAAATGTAAAAGAAGGTGATGTATTAGTTTATACTTTTATGGGTATGGAAGAAGCTACAAAAAATGTAGGTGAATCTAGTGTAATTAATGTAGTATTAAATGATGACAATACACTTTTAGGTGAAATAGGTGTAATAAATAGAAAGAAAACCTTTATGGGAAGGATATTTCATAGAATTGGGAATTGGTTTAGATGAGAAAAAGCCAACTTAATTAGCTTTTAGAATAGAGAAACACGGATTAGAATAATTATTAAAATTTCAAGAATCTGTGTTTCAAAATAAAAGTAGGAAATGCAGATTAAGATAATTATTGGAATTTCAAAAATCTGGGTTTAAAAATTTTAGATGGTGCCTTTAATTAAAAGTTTAAATCCCAAAAAATCTCTTGCCACATCAGTAGTTGTTTCGGCTACTTCGTGAAGGGAAACCTTTTTAACCTGTGCGATAGTTTGGGCTACAAAAGGTAAAAAAGCGGGTTCGTTACGGCGTTCGTTAAATTGGGTTAATTGGCTACGGGGAACATTTTTAGGAAGCATAAAAGGCGCATCGGTTTCAATCATCATTCGGTTCAAAGGTACATATTGTATCACTTCTTTTAAATGAGCAAACCGATTCGCATCTGATATAGCTCCAGTAAAACCAAGGTAAAATCCATTATCAAGGTAATATTTAGCTTGCTGTAAAGTTCCCGTAAAACAATGAACTACCGCTGGTGGTAACTTCGATTGGTATTCTTTACAGATGACTGTAAATCGGTCAAATGCCTCTCGTTCGTGTAAAAACAATGGTTTTTTAACTTCGATAGCCAGTTCGAGTTGGGCTCTGAAACATTTTTCTTGAACTGGTCTGGGAGAAAAATCTCGGTCAAAATCAAGTCCACACTCCCCTACCGAAACCACGTGCTTTTTCTGCAAAAGCTTTCGCAATGTAGGAATACTTTGTTCGTTCATACTCTTAGCTTCATGCGGATGTATTCCTGCGGTACTATATAAGGTGTGTGGAAAATCGGCAACAATTTTATCTGATTCAATGCTGTTTTTTACGCTAGTTCCTGTAAGAATTATTTGTTCAACATCAGCATCGTGTGCATTTTGAACAATTTCGTCAATTTCATCTTCAAACTGACGATTGGTTAGGTTTATACCTATGTCAATGTACGTGATCATTATTTATTATTTGTTTGAAATTTAAAGTTTAAAGTTTGAGGTTTTGGGGTTATTTAAAAACTACATTTATTACATTATTTCTTTTTATACTATCATTCAGTTTTTCTCACTTGAATAAGTACAATAACAGGATTATTTGTTACTTTGATCTAAAAGGGTAATTTTAACGTTTGTACGCTGGTTCCTTTTAGATTTCTTTTTTGTAAATGTACACAAGCTACAGTTTTTAAGGAAAGTTCTTTTTCCAGCTCTTTTTGAGTATTTGACCTCCATTTCCTATTACCTAACTTTTTCATGTAAGGTGGTATTTTCCCATATTCATAACTTCTATAAGTTCCTTTATTGTATAGATTTCTATTTGTCATTTTTAAGAAGTCTAAAAATTTATCTTTTAGGTGCAAAGATGAACTAGTAATACGAAATTATTTTACGTAGTATTGTAATAATAGATTTTGAAAAACTTGTAAAGTTCAAAAAGAAGGCGTTTGGGACTCAAACCCAAAACTCTAGCTTGACTGGCTAGTATTCTTTCAATTAAACTAACGCCTTCTTATATGATTGGAAGCTATTAGGATTCGAACCTAAATCTCCCGATTAGCGATCGGACATTTTTCCAAAATTAAACTATTACTTCCTTTTATTGTTTTTTGCTTTAGGGAAATTGTTGGGATTCAAACCTAAAACTCCATCTGGTTGAATAGTATTTTTCCAAATTTAAACTACTATTTGCATATTACCAATTAGTAACTTTATAATTTTTTAATAAAACACCGTACCAATAGTTACTCCCTTGTATGCCTTGAATAATAGGATCCATAATTCGAGAGGCTCCATCTACTGAATCAAGTGGCGGAATATAACCCGCTTTAAACTGTTTTTCCCTCAAGGCCTCATTGGCACCAGTAGAAATCCAACCTACATCAACGCTCGTCATAAAGATATTATCATTAACAAAATCTTTTCCTGAAGTCAAGGTCATCATATTCAAAGCTGCTTTGGTCATATTTGTATGGGGATGACACTCGGTTTTATTCGTATAACTAAACATTCCTTCAGAGGAAGTTACATTCACTATAAATCTTTCTGTAAACTCCGAATTCAAAAATAACGATTTTAATTCCTTAATCAAAATATAAGGTGCGATATGATTAATTAAATTCACTTCTAATAACTCTGGTAATCCTATTTCATCTAATCTGGAATTCCAACTGTTTTTTTCTCTTTCATCAACAGGTAATCCAAACCGACTTAAACGAATGTCATTGAATGAAGTTTCACCAAAATCTAACTTTTTGATATTTGGTATAACATCTGTTGAGTTAGGAATAAGTAACGTTTCTCTACTTCCAATTTGTAATAGTTTATGTTCTTTTGCGATTAATGAGGCATAATATTTTTCATCATATTTAATCGTTTGAGCTGCATTATTAATCAATATATCAATTGATGAAAATTTACTTTTATAAAATGCCAAAAACTCATGTATCGCATTTAAGTTTCGCAAATCTAAACCATAAATAATTAAATTATCTTTCCAATTGTCATAATCTTCCTCCTGTCGTAGTTGTTCTAATGCCAACGCAGGAAAACGCGTTGTAAGTACAACGGTCGCTTTAGCACGAAGTAGTTTTAAAGCAGTGGCAAAACCTACTTTTACTCTTCCTCCAGTAAGTAGCACTTTTCGTCCTGAAAGATCAATAGTTTGAAAACGTTTATCGTAATTTTCAATAGCGCAATTAGGACAAAGACGAGGATAAAAAAAATGATTCAAATTAAACACTAAATTACAGCAATAACAATGCTTAGAAGTAGTTAAAGTTGAAAATTCGTGCTGCTTTTGTTGGTCATCATAATATAATGTTTTACCATTTAATGCGTGATTAACAATTACTGTTTCTTTAGTAATGTTTAAATCATTATCTTTTTTATCAGAGGCAATAGCCTTTTTATTTAATTTTTTTGCAGTAGTATGAATCTTAGTGATAAGTCCCGAAAACAATTTGTTATCAGGATTATCAAATGGATTGTCTTTAAGTGCTGTGAGTACTTTAAGACAAATTTCCCATTCCTTGTTCGTAAATTTATGATCCATAATTATTTTTTGGACTTATTTATAATGCAAAAGTAAATTAGAACTACGCAATTATTTTACATAAAAAAAATTCTCTATAATTAATCACACTTAATCCACTGTTTATTATGAAAATCCCACCATGATTGATTATCAAAATTTATTTCTAATAAGCATTCTATCCCCTGTTTAAAAGAATTGCCTAGTTTGGTTAGTGTTTCATCGTAGATATAAATGATTAAATTTTCGTCACATAGAATTAAATTATTTTCTTCTTGCCACTCGCCAATTTTATATAATGTAACATCACATCATTCGCTAAATAGTATTTTTTTATTTTTTAATAGCCTAACTGAAAAGTCATATTCATCAGAATAAAGGTTTTGATAAGGTTCTAGAACCAAATCTCCGTATTCAAATAGAAATTCTTTAATTTTTTCAGGTAACTTATTTATTCCTTTTACTTTCGAATAGCGATTTTTGACATTCCGATTTGGATACCATCCTGCTTTTATAAAAGAAGTTTTTATTTTTTCATTAAAATTCATATCACAATTCGTTTATTCATCCAAAAAAGGTTCTAAAAACCCAATTAATTTTGTTCCCTCTTGATTCCAGCGAATACCATTACCATTTTCGATTCGTATTTCATACACATAACCGTGTTTGTAATGACCAAAAATATTCCACCAAGAAGCATTCTTGATCACGTGGTTTATTTTTTGAACTACTAGTGCTTCCTTTTCCTGATTGTTCCCTTTCATCGTACCCCAAAAATCAGTATAACCTCGACTTAAATGTTTCTCCCAAGCCCGTCGGGCGCAACTAATTTCGTGGTTAAAAGGCAATTGACAACTCGCTAAAAGTGTTTCTTTGAGCGGCGGAATACCGTTTTCATCATTCACGCTCGCCGAGGTAAGTCGCTGACCTAAAATGAGCAACAGATTTTGAAATGGTGTTACTTCTAGTAATTGAGCGATTTTGAGACATAACTCTTCTTTATCTTCGGTTAATTCAAATACCATTTTGAACTCGTGTACGGTTTCCGAAAAATCAATTTTGATTTCTTCCTTGTATTGAGGAAGTCTATCTAAATGAACATCATTTTCAAAATAGTAATCGAGGTTATGGCAAAATTGTGTTAGGATTTCGGGATGCAGGAAACGATGGTATTTTTCTTTCCAGTCGGGATTAATTTGATTAATAGATGTTTGAATGTAGTAATTGAGCATATTTTTAACTAACCTTTGGCAAAAATAGAAAAACAAGCTGATTGAAAATAATTTACTCTTATCAATAAGTAACTATTTTCAGTAATTTTGCGATTTAATTTTTAATAATTCATTCCAAAATTCTCATTATAATGAAATCAAAATCATTATTAGTCTTATTCTTTTTTATCTCTTCACTTATTTATTGTCAAAATTATAGCTTTAACAATAATTTGTATAGGAATCAGATGCAGCAACAAGTTCAAATCAATAATCAAATGCGTATGCAGCAGCAGCAGCAAATAAACCAGATGCATATACAAATGCAAATGCAAAATATGATGAGAATGCAAATGCAATCAGTAGTTACCAAAGAAGAGAAGTTGGCTCAAGTTCAAAAAAGCATTGAAAAACTGAATAAAAACATTGAAGATAAGAAAGCTGAAATTGCTGAAAACGAGCAAAAAAAGGAAAATGCTACTGATGAAAAAAGTAAAGATGAAGCTGAAAAAAAATAAATAAATTACAAAAGAAGCTTCAAAAATATAAAGAGAAACTAAACTCAAAAAATGAAGATGCTACTCAATTAAAATCAGAAATTGCTGAAAATAATAAATTAGCTGCTGAAAGTAAAGCTAAATATGAAGCTGAAAAAGCAAAAAAAGAAGCTGAGAAAAAACAAGAAAAAGAAGAAAAGGCTGAAAAATAAAAAATTAGATAGCCGCTATAAATAAGAAGTTTATAGCGGTTTTTAATTTGGTAGAATATGTCGTATACAAGTTTACATCAAAAAATAAGGCGAAAAATCAATTCCTTGTACACAACCAACCATAGGCAAGACGTTATCGCCATTCATCGTTACTTGATACGCCTCACAGGTTAACTTGGCTATGTCTTGATACCAACTTTTAGCATACTCTGTCTGTATTTGTTCTAATTTTATTAAACAATGCAAACCTCCATGGGTTCTAATAAATGTCAAACAATCTGGATTAATAACTTTACTGACATCTTCTTTGAAACGAAGTATCGTTTCTTCAAAATCGGTTGAATTAAAATCAATATCCAAATCGAAAAATAGTTTTCTAGTAGTAGTAGTCTGAATAGCATTCAAGGCTAGTACTTGCGGATTGTATCGATGATCTTTTTGGATAATCTTATCCGTAATTTCCTTAATCGTTTTTAATCCAGCCTGATACAAATCTCTTGGATTAGGAGTAATATAAACCACCAAATTTTCTTGTTGAACGGGCAAACCATCCGATTCATAAGAACCCAACTTTACTTCCATTTGTTTCAGTTTACCTAAAATACGCTCTTTAGTGGCTGTGGTTCTTTTCAGCTGTCCTTTATCGGCTTTTAATCCTGATTCTGGATAGTATTTCTTTCGAGCTAAAAGCGTTATATAATATTGTTCATTAGGCAATAAATCAGGAAGCCAATTGATGAATTCCTTTAGTTTTTCTTCGTTTTTGATTATTTTATAGGTTGACATATTATTTAATATTAAGGTTCACAATGTTACTCAAAGTTCAACACGAAGTTTCACAAAGTACTATAAATCTTTACACATTGAGTAACATTGTACTAAACTTTGTGTGACGTTGTGTTACATTGATTCTAAAACACATTCGCCTTAAATCCTTTACTTTCAATTAAAAACGCGATTAAATTAAACCATTTGGCAGCATTTTCAAGAATATAGGCATCAGACGAAATGATTATTCCTGTTTGCTTTATAATAGTATCATCAGCTTTATCCTCCAAGCGGATTGTCCAAGTCAAATTTTCTTGACTAGCGGTTTCTTCTAGCATTTTCTTGATTCGACCGCTATTAGAAACAGGTTTATCGAAAATCCAAATTATTTCCTTTATTCCAACTACTTTATGAAAATCGACAATTGTTTGAATTGCTATAGGCGTTTGCGATACTTTTTTATAAGTTCCGTGCACACTGGATAAATCTCGATAACAACCATCAGCTCCCTGAAACAAATAAGCGCCAGAAAACAAACTTTCTAATAGAATCAAAACATTAAACCCGTCTATCACAATTGTATTTGCTTGTAACTGGTCTATATCGCACTGAGTAATTTTTACTTTATCCAGATATTGCTCTGAAGCTCCCATTCCCTGCAAAGCTTTGATTTGGCGTTGGCTCAATCGATATCGAGTACCAACTGTATGCAAGGCATTTTTAGGACTATAAGCTCTTGTTAAAAGATAATTCAAATCTTGTAAAGCTTCTTTGAAAATGGATTTTGCTTCTTGATTAAAAAAGAGATCATCTTTTGCTTCTTTGCCTCTATTGGTTTGTTTTGTCATTTGTATTTTAACTTTTACTAAGAATCATTTTTTTATAAATGCCACAGATTATATTTTAAAATTAAGTGTTTTATCCATTTAAACTACCGCGTCTTATCTTGTTGTGCAGAATGGATTCGAACTAGTATCTCTTAAATTGTTAAAAATCCCCATAAAAAACCTGAAAACAAGGCAAATGCAATTCTTTTCGCCACGTATCTACGACCTGATTTCTATCGTCCAATACAAATTCAACGAAGTATTTTTCTACAATATGCTCTTTGTAAATTTCTTTTTGATGATCGAATCTTTACGGCTGTCTTTTGTTTTTCGCATTAACAATTCATCAAATGGGATTTGGTGTTTTTCCAAAAAAACGCAACGTAGGTGCTTGGAATTTATCTTCTCTACCCGAAACCAATAATATCTTATATCCTAATTGGTGGTAATTTTTCAACACATTGGCCACAGGGACATTCAACAAATCTTCATCACATTTGCTCGCATCAAAGGGGTTTCTCCCATTCATTAAGGCTAATGTTCCGTCTAAATCACAGATAATAGCTTTAGGCAATGCTTCATTTTGCGCGATAAGTATGTTATCCAATGGCTGTCTTTTTCGGGTGGAAAAATCGAAATTGGATTTCAAGAATTGCAATTCTTTAAAGTACTTTTCAGTGACTTTTTCTGGAATAAACCGACCTGTTTCTTCAAACCTTTTTTACATCGCTTCTTTAACTCCTCTAACTCTACATCAAAAACCTTGAAACTAATATGTGCTTTTTCTATATATTTATCAATATACGTATTGATGTACTCTGCACGACAATGCGTAGCATCAACTAATACATTCACCCCTTTGTTAATCAATGCCGTAATAGATCCATCGACCATCTCGGTGATTTTTGACTCGTCTTCTGGTGCTAAGTTCGTGTTACTAAAATTCATCATTCTAAAATCGTCTCGACTCACACGCATCCAGTTAGGCTCAGTTCGTAACCAATATTCAGCAAAAGTTGATTTCCCTGCTCCTGTTGCGCCTATCAATATTTTTATTTCGGGTGTTTTCATTTCTTATTTTCTTTTTACAAAGGTTTGAAAAAATATACGCAATTATCTTGCGTTGTTTTTAAATCACACAAAATAATTATGTGCTAATAATAAACTAAAAAATTATGATAGTCATTTTAACTTTTCAAATAATAATGCAATTCCTTCTTCTTTACCCTCATCATCTTTTATCCAATAATTTTTAAACAAATTTAAATCAATATCAAATTTTCCTAATTCAGGATCAGCTATGTAAAATCGATTATTATGTATCCAATACAATAAAATAAACTTTGAATCATCCCAATGCAAGAGCAATGGTAAAGGAGCTTGATGTAGAGCTAATATATCTAATTTAACACCCAATGTTCTAAAATTAAACTGTTTTAAACATTCCTCAACTCCTAAAAGGTTGGTACCATACTCTTCATCCCATTTTGAATGTGTTTTTATTTCATCTAAAGAAGTCTCAATTTTATAATAATCACAAATCATTTTTATGCATACAGGTCCACATTCACTCTCCTGACTTTGAATAATAATTGGAAAATCTGGAATTGAATGATGAGTTGGTTTGAATATTTTATTAAAAAAAGATTTAAACATAATATATTGTTTTAAAAATTTATTTAAGATTGTTTATACCTGACAGGTTTATAAAACCTGTCAGGTATAACTACAACCTCATATCCAACTTATTTTCAATGCTTTCTCCTAAAATTCGGTCTAAAACCAAATTCTTGAGCTTGTAATTTTCGGAATGGATTTCTTGATACGGAATTTGTATCAATTTCCAATTAATCATCCAATCATTGATCGAGCATTTTAATTTGGAATCTATTTTTCGTTTTCCAATATTTGGCTTGAAATTTTCCATAAAATCTATACCGTAGATCATCGTTAAATAATGATTGTTTCGAACCTTAAACGCAGGTGGCATATTAGCAATAAAACTTTGTACAGGTTTGATCATAATGCCTTCTTCCATTTCGCTGGTAAGGCTTTCAAACCATTGATAAACTTTATGTATCGTTTCATTTCTAGTACTTTCATCCGTAAAATCGAGTACTAACATTTCATCGTCATTTACCCAACTGAAAGACGTATTATCATTAGGTATTACTTCTGTACCATCAGAAAATACTTTCTTCAAAATATTGAAGGGTTTGAATTCGATTTCACCCTCGCGACCAAAATGCTCAATTTGTGAACGATAATCGGTTAAGCCTTTTTCGTAAATTGTAAAATCCTTTAGCTTAAATGCTTCTATAGCATCGTATTGACGAATGATATGACTGGCGTATTTTTTCTTAAAATCGGAATTTGAAAGCGTTTTTTGATCACTTTGATAGTTTTGATAAGCTTCTGATTGCTTTACCTTTTCGATTTTAGCATACAAACTAGATTGTTTTAAATGGTCAAAATGTGTTTGATGGGCGTCTAAATAGCCTTTGAAATCATTTTCGACAAGTCCTTTTCCTAAAGCGTTCCAGGGTAATAACTCACTTTGAATAATAACTAATTCCAAATTTTCATTTTGCCAATCAAACTTCTCGTGAATTATTTTCAACTTTTTGATTACTTGGTCTTTATCTAACGAAGCTATTTTATAACCGTTACGGCTAACCAAATAGCTTTCTTCTAAATTTTTATTCAGATAAATATCGCAATACGACCCCATATATTTCTTTTGAAAAACCAACTTAGTAATTCCTTTACTGATGTAATATTCGATGCCTTTTTCGATACTTTCAATTTCATTACGTTCCAACGATTTGGGTGCTGGTGAAATGGTAGGTGAAAAGGCGTTGATTTTGAATTCACAAAATTTGTCAATTCGATATTTTATTTTGGTTACTTCTTCTATAGGTAAATTAATCATACTGTTCTTTTTAGTGATGATACAAACTTGTGTTGGTGACACGTTATCTAATGAATCCCCTATTTGGTCAAACACCAATTCGAAGGTATCATTCTGAAACTGATACATAAATTGGTGGAATTCATTTCCAGTCATTTCAAAATCGTGATCGTCGTGTCGCTTACTGTCTTCATCCTCAAAATAATACTTATTAAAGTCTTTATTTGGTGTAGTTATGACAATTTGGTTAAAGTTATACTTTAGCAGCTTTTCAATTAAAAGTTTAGCCTCTTCTTCCGAATTATGTTCAATTACCTCAGTCAATAAAATATCTAATTTTTGTTGTTGGTACACACCATCAAAAGCTTCCAACGAATTGAAAAAACATAAATTATCGACATTTAATTTTTGTTGTATTTGTTCACCCAAAGCCTCGAATTTCTCCTCTTCATCGATAGCATAATACGGCATTTCATACCCCATTTTTACCAATTTTCTAAAATAGATAAATTCGCCACAGCCCACATCCAAAATCTCATTGGTCAAACTGAGTTTGTCAGCAATATAATTCACTCGTTCCTGATGGTTGAAACCATAACTAAAATTGGCTACAATTCCTTGTTTGGCAAAATAGTCTTCCAACTTTGGCTTTAACAACTCAAACTGTTTATGTGTTTTGATGGCTTTTTTAATATACAGATAGAACACAAAATAAGGAACCTCCTCAAGATTGGTTAATAATCGGGTATATTTTTCAGCAAAACTATCATCAATAAAAGTGAATGGTCCATAATTGTTGGTAATATGCACAAAGACCGAAATCAAATTGAGCAAATTCACTGCTTCAAAAACGGTTTTACCCTCAATGGTCAAATGGTAATTTCGCCCTACTTTATGTTGGACACTAACCTTTGGAAAATAACGAGAGAGTAAAAACTCATTCCCTTTGATCCAACTGGAATTGATGTAAAAGGATAATACGTCAATCGTACAAGACTGATTATCTATTTCTTGATAGCTTTTAGCTAACCATTTAATTGAACTAGAAAAATAGTCCTCACGAGGTTTTAACAAAGTACCCAAAAAATCATTGCTGATATGTAGCACCACTAACGGACTCACATAACTTTGAAAATCGATAGCATTACTATCTTCAGGCAAATAACTGTATTTACTGTCTTGAAAAGTGATTTCATACTCATTTGGTGAAACACAATTACCTATGACTACACCATTTTTTAAATTTTTGGCATATAACCCAAAATCTGTGTTGGGGTTTTTATGCAGAATATCCAGTAAATACGGATTTTCAGATTTTATTTTTAGTATCATTTTTATTTATTTTCTTTATTCCTGTCAGGTTTTGGAAACCTGACAGGTGCCGAATGGCTTTTCAAATTTAGGTTTTATTTTTCTCCAAATGGTTTTAGTATAATCCTTTTCGTTTAGCATATTAAACAAAACATCTTTATGTGGATGTGCTAAAAAATAAAAAGCAGTCTCTTTTCTGGTTTCTAGTACTTTATAATAATTCTTACAATCTTCCTCAATTGCTTGGAATTGCTTTTTTAAATCAGATTCCACTTTTTTAACCCATTCAAAAAACTCATCGGGTACATTCTCTAGCAATACCTGTAAAGAAGACTCACCCGATACACATTCCCAAATATCTACCGTGGAAAATTGGGTTAGAATTCGGTGCAAACGCACATATTCTTCAAATTTAACTTTCACTCTAAATCCATTTTCAAAACGAATCACAAAACCTTCGTGATTATCCCATTGCTGTTGCGTTAACTCTTCAATTTTAGAAAAATGATTATACTCTTTCACTAATGGAAAACCTATATCGACAAGAGGCAATTCGATTCCTGTTTTTGTTTCTATAATGCCGATAAGTACCAATTTCTCTTCGTTTCCATAATCGACCACTACCCTATTTTCAGGGTAAATGATTTCAAATAAATAGGTATTACTCGGATTAAGATACGGAATCACATCCCCATACTTTTTATACAACAATTCGTTGGCTTTATCTGATTGCTCGCTCGAAAACGAACCCCGACTCGCTATAAAAGGTTTATCCTCTAACCAGTATAAAATCCCTAACGATCCATCCAATTTGTCAAAAACTTGAAACGATGAAGCAGGCAATTCTTTGGCTTCTGGTTCGCCTAAATTGAAAAACTTCGGGAAAGGTCTTGCTATAATTTTCTGTTCATCATCTAAAATTAATCCTCTACAAGCTAAAGTAACTTCATTCCAAATACGATCAAATTGGGTAAATTGGGTGTAATTATAGATATACAATTCGGCATTAGGGTGTTTATTGACCTTAATGTAGTCTTGCGCAATCATTTGCTGTAAAAGTTGTAAATCCATTTTTAATTTCTTTGCTGCAAAGGTTTAAAGGCAGTGCGCAGTTATTTTGCGTAAATTAAAAAGAATTAAAAAAACATACTTTAACTATCTTTTTTTCTTAAGGTTATATATACTTATATCATCCCTTAATAAATAATTTTCAGGAACAAAGTGCACTAATGTATTAATTATACTAGGATGTTTTTCCATCCTATTGGTAATAACTTCAAAAGCTAAAGGAGTAATACAATTTTGTAAATTGGGAACAGAATTAAAAAGCGTTTTTAAAACATCAAGAAATTGATTTGAATTTGCATCAGTAACTACATTTGTATAGAGTGAATGAATAGCTATAATTTTAGATTCATCTTCTTCTATATTGTTGATATATTTAGTTAAACACTGATGTTTGTGTTTACTGTTATGCCAACCTTCAAGAAGCCACTTTTGTCCTTCTTCGAACCGATCTAATTTATAGATTAATAAATCAGAGGCTTGTACATATTTATGTTCAGATTTAAGTCTGTCTAAAGCAATGGTATAATATTTCAATGCTTCTTCTTCATTGGCTAATAAACGATATAAATCGGCAATTTTTTCTTCATAATTTTTATAGGTTTGGTAAATCGCAATAGCTTTTTGATAGGAATGACCTAATTCATAACAACGAGCTGCTTCTATTCGTAAATAATTTTCTTTTTCATAAATGCTTGCCGCATCATTATAAAATTTACCTGTTTCTAATGCTTTTCCTGCCTTGTTAGTATCTTTTAGCAATTTTAAATAAATATGACTAGCTTTATGATATTGCCCTTTTGAATATAGTCTTCAGCTAGTTTTTCATATTGCTTTCTAAGGGCTTCAAATTTTTTATTTTCTAAGAGTACTGACGAACCTCCATTACCTGAACTATATCCCGAAAAATTTTCAGAAGATCGTAAAAATAGAAATGAAAGTAAAAATAATAGAACTACTAAGACTACTACAAAAGCTAAACCAGAAACAAGGCTTCCTATCATTCCTTTCGACATCGACATCAGTAAACAACTAATAAAAATAGCTATGAAAATTCCTGAAATAGAATTTATTCCTTTTATTTTAGTTCCTATTTTTCCAATTTCTTCGCTTAAACCTTTACCAAGGTTAGATATAACGTTTGAACCTCTAAACTCATATTTCCCGAGTAAATTCCCACGGGAGCTTCCTATGGTATCTAAAGGCAAGGCAAATTTTAAAGCTAGGTCTGGGTTTTTCTCCAAACAAGCTAGAAACTTATCCATTTCTTTTGCATTCCCTTTCATTAACTTATCTAAATTAAAAGGGGAATCCTCGGCGGTGGCTCCATCGCCCTGAATCATTTCGAGCATTTTCTTTTCGATGTCTTCCTCCTTTTTTTCAACAAAAATGCTTCTAATCATCGAAGGAATATACACCTGTTTGAAGGGAGTAACTACGGTAACTTCTTTTTCTGTAAAAAAAAATCAAGTAGTACACTCCAGTCGATAGGCGCTTCAAGTTGGTAAAAGCCAACTTCTGGATGCATCAGAAAAATGCCTTCTTCAAATAATGTTGAAAAATCGGTCTGTGACATAGTAGGTGACACAGTTGTAAACTCAGGTATAAAAAGTGTATTCTCGATACCTTGTAACAATTGGTGCACTCCTAAATTGTCTTTCATTTTTTCGGTTATATTTCCTATAACTAAACAGCCATAAAGCACATTAGCCTCCCGACTAGGAATGGCATAAAAACGTAGGTTTTGTTCCTGTATCCCTAACTGATCAAATGCAACGAGCCATTGCGAAACGGTTTCGCCACGCACTAGTAGTCCTTGTATAGGATAATTGCTTTGTGATGAAAGTTCTAATTTAAGTTGCATTGGGTATGGATTTATGAATGAATAAATTTAAAAATCTAGTTTTGAATTCTTCTTCTGTAATTTTTTTTAGATTGGAATTCTCAGGGATATAAAAATCATTACCAGCATAATACTCGTGAGTAGCTGCCACGGTGTGACTTTTCAATAAAAAAGGTATATAAATACATAGATTAGTAGAGCCGTCTTCTAATTTTAAAGTTCCGTTATCAATGGTAATTCTTCTACCATCGGCAGTATATAAACTAGAAATTTTAAAATAACACACCGCACCTAAGTCTTCTAACTTTTTCTTTAATGCTTCTACTTCTACTAAATATACATCTTCAAGAATTAGTCCACCAGAGGTGTTAATTATACTAGTCGCTTCTTTAAGTGTTTTATTAGAATTAGTGGTTATACATTTTATTATCTCAAGATTAGCTCCACTCCTATTTTTTTTAAAATATAAATTGGCTTTTTGACTGAATTGAACTCTGTTATTTCTAGTGAATTTATCCAAACCACGATGAGCAAAACCATCTCTTTTAAAATAAAAATTATCAAATTCGAATCCATTGATAAATAATGAATTTTCTACAATAAAAGCACTATCTAAAGTTTGTTTTACCGTTATTTTTAAATAACCGCTTTTTTGGAGTTGTAAGAAAGTTTGGTTATTATCTTCTATGACATCACTAGGAAATTCTATCTCTCTATCTAATCTACCAAATTCTTTAGTTGTAATATTAGCTCTATATAGTATGTTTTTTTCACTTTTACAAGTTAAAACCAAATGACCTTTATTATTTTTTTTAAGAAAGAATTGACCACTTGTTACTGGCAAATTTGCAAAAACTAACGCTACCCCTTTTTTTAAATCGGGTTTATGGAATTTAAACAAACAGAAGTTTTTAACGAAATAAAAATCGTTTTCGAACACAAACATTTTATTAAATTCAGGAACAACGTGATATAAAACAGGAGAATTCCCATCGCTTGAAAAGTTGGGTATTTCTTGTTTGTGTTGTTCTTTTTCCACAAGTCTTCAAGGGGTAAACTAATGGTTTGCAAACAGATTTTTGCTTTTGTTTGATGTTTAAAAACCTGTACAAAACCTTCTAACGAAATTGAAAAAGCATAATTAATTTGGTTAAAATGGTCGTACATCACTTTTTGAAACTTTTCTATACCAAAAACAGATTCTGATGCTATAAAAAATACTTCCGCTTGATTAGGAACTATAGTGTTTTCGTTGAAAAAAGAAACGATACCCGATGCACAATCTAATTTTCCAGAAATATTTTTAGTTGCCGTAATAATATCTGTAACCGAGGCAAAAGCCATTTCTTCTGCCTTTTCCCCTACTAAAATTATTTTGGTTGACACATCACTTTTAGGATGTTTTGCAATCGCTAGTGCTAAGGCAAACGCAATTTTTTTAGGAATCCCCCAGTTGTATATGGAAGTGTCCAAAAGAATATAGCGAACAAAAGTATTTTTTTGTGGCGGAATTTCCCTTTCTATAAATAACGCTTCATTGTTTGCCAAACGCGACATAAAAATATCATCATCATAAGCAAATTCAGAGATTAGAAGCTTGTCAAAATCTCCTTTATTGGTCAAATCAGTAACCCCTCCTAAAGGCTGAAGTCCTGCAAAATTATGATGCATAGGGACAGACAAACCTGCCCAAATGTTTTTAATTAAACTACCTATATGAAAAGTCGCTGCATCATTTATTAGAATGGTATCAAAATTAGCACCAAGCAAGGAAGTTTCTTTTTCATTAGCTACCAGCTCTTCTTTTAAAGAGGATTGAAAGTTTACATCAGTAACATTATGAAAAGCGTTGATAATGGATTCTTTTAACGGAAACGCTTTTTTTAATAAGGCTATTGTTCTAAAGTCGTTTATAAAAACAGCCTTATTAAAACGTTCTTTTTCGGTTGAAGTTAATTTATCTAAAGATATCTCAAAATCCTGAAGTACTTTTTTTTGCTTTCTTCCCTCCAATAGTATTATGCCCGTTTTGGAATAAACGTCTTATCAATAATTTTCTATTTTCACCCTGTTTGTATTCTTCAGGTAATGATTTTAAAAGATATAAAAAATCAATCGCCGATTGATAGCGGAAAAAGTCTTCTTTCAAAACAAATCTTTGTTTGTTTTCTTGGAAATTATTTTTAACAAATTCAATATCATCTTTACAGTCTGGATTAGTAGCAATTATCACGAGAAGCAATGCTCCTAAAGAAGGACAACCAGAATCTGCAATAAATTCAATAACTTCTTTGATATAGTTATGATAGGCAATTGTCACTTGGTTTGTTAACTCAAACACATATTGGGGTGGATCAGTATAATTTTCTTCACTGATATTCCAAAAATTATGTTCATAAATATTTAAATATTTTAATGCTTCATTTTCCATTTTGTACTGTCAATCTAAAGGAGCTTATTGAAAGTGGTCTCAAATTGCCTTTTTCTATTTTTATAAAACTTGATCCTTGATCAAGCACGTAAAAGTTATCCTGTGCCGGATTAATCTTCTGTTGTAGTGGTTTAACTATAAAATTATGGGGTAATTCATAGCCTGTGGGTATCACAAAACTATGGGTTATCCAGTAGGTTTGTCCTTGTATAGGCAACAAAGGTTCACCAAAAATAAAAGCTTCTTTTTCTATAATTACCCAACTTAATCGTTGTAAACGTACCAAAGAGGCCTTTGTAATATAGTCTTCTAGTAACTGTATAGGTACTTTTAAGACTAAAGGTTCGCGTACTTCTTTTGAAGGCACTAGATTTGGAATGATTTTGTCTTGAATACCAAAAAAATTGAAATTTAGTTTAGGTAATGTTATACTAAGTCCTGTTTGAATAGGTTGCCATTGAAATATATCTACCCACTTTTTTTGTGGAAGTAGCGCATTTTTTTTGAATAAGAAACCATCTTTGATTTCCCAAATCACCACGAATGGATTTTTTGCAATTTGAGGACTATTTATTTGGTCAAAAGTAAATCCTTTTAAAAATACACTTTCTGAGGCAAAAGCAATAGTAATTTCCTCCCACCCACGGAGGTTATAAATGGAATCTATGTAATTATTTTCTATTTCGATTAACCAATTCATATTCTGGTCTTCCTTTTCCGTTAGTTTTCTAAAACGAGTTTCCAAATGGAATTTACTTCGTTTAATAAATACTCTTTTTGTTCATCATTTTTAACCCAATCGCATCTGGTTTGCAAGTATCTAAGCTTGTCTTTTAGTACACTTTGCTCATTTAAGTTTACGGCTTTTGATTCCCATTTTTGCTTTAATGAAACTAGATCTTTCATTAATTCTTCAGCATTAGCTATATGATTTTGAAAGGCTTGGGGGTGATTTATTAAAGTCTCACTTTCGTTTTTATTTTTTTCTAAAGTTTCCTTAACTATCGTTTCTAATAATTCGATTTGTTCTTCATTATCCCAAATAAACTTTAAAACCCATAAATCAGAAATTATGGCCTTATCTCTGCCACATAAAACCGCACTTGCAGCAATTAAGTTTTGCAATTTAACTGCTCTACGATCGGATACTTTGATGCCTGTGTTACGTAACACGTGAATCACTTCAATAAAAGCTTGTCTAATCCCTGTAAGATCTACTTGCTTACATAGTGCTTGTAATTCTTGTATGGTATCGACCGAAATAGTTACTTTTTCGCTTACATTTTGATTTTGCTGATTCCAACCCGCTAATAATACTTCTAATAGTAAATCTGGATTTACATAATCGCATTTAACCCGAATTAAGAAACGGTCTAATAAGGCAGCTAATGCTTCATCTTCGGGCAAAGCATTACTGGCTCCCACAAACATTAAGGCTGGGAGTTTTTTTGTTTCTTTACCTCGTTTGAAGATTTTTTCATTCAATGCCATCAGTAAACTATTTAATATCGCTGAGTTTGCATTGAATATTTCATCTAAAAAAACAACCGAAGCTTCTGGTAACATACCTTCAGTATTGGTCATTAACTCGCCTTCTTTTAATTTTCTAATATCAAATGGTCCAAATATCTCATTGGGTTCTGTAAAACGTGTTAGTAAATATTCAAAATTTTTACCTCCGCTAATACGGTTTGAAAGTTCGCGTACTATAGCACTTTTTGCTGTGCCTGGAGGACCAAAAAGAAAAGCATTTTCTCGCGCCACAAGCGCAATTCCTAATAAGTCAACGATCTCATTTTTACCTACAAATACTTTTTTTACTTGTAGTAATACATTATTTAAATTTTCAACATTTTTCATTCTTATAATTCTTTCCAAAATTTTTCTTTATAATCTCCAAAATTCTCTTCTAATCCTTCTTTAAATAAACTATGTCGACCGAGTGTACTGTCATTTCGTTCATAAATGCGATCTAGCAACATTTGTTTCATACAGGGATCATCGAGTAACTGGGGTTCAATTTTTAGATTCTCTATTCTAAAACCAACAGATGAATAATAGAATTTTTGCAATTCTATTTTTAATAAATCAACCAATATATCACCGCTATCAATTTCTTCCAACTTTAAAAATAATTGAGGTAAAAAGCGCAGACATAAATCAGCCGAAAGCATAGCTCCAGGAGTTATTTTTTTATCGAACCCTATCCAGGAATTTTTAAGTTGGTCAATAGTATTCGCTCTACAAAGTAAAAATTGTGTGGTTAGATATACCGTTTTTGCGGCCCATAATGCTGCTTCTTTGTCAAAAGGTGGCACTTGATAGGGATAATCTATTGATTCTCGATGGTATTCATCTTCTAAAAAATCAATCACTTCATCACAATCCTCAGAAGGAATTTTAAAAATTTCTTCGTAAAGAATAAGATGCTCTACTGTTCTAAGGTGATATAGGGTGTTTAAAAAATTATTTTTCATTAGTAACTATCAATAATGCAAATATATTTTATAACTCTAATCATTTATAGAGTTTTTTTTCTAAACAAAGATTCAAAAATAAGTACGTAATTATTTTGCGTAAGTAAAAATCAATACTTTTCATTTAGCATATCCGCATATTCATCATTACAATACAAAAAACCATTTTCTGATTTAAAAACACCAAAATTTTGAATCAAAGCTATCCATTGACTTATAAATCTTTGCAAAATTATTTTATCAGCAATGGTTATATTTTGTCTGTACACAAAAGGAAGCATTTCAGGAAATTTTACTATTAAATCGGCTTTAGTGTATATTTCTTCATCCTCTTTAATTAAAGCGATGTTCTGTCCTACATAAAAAGCAATAATCTTCCAAACATCTGCATCCGAAGTATTTTTTTGATTGAATGTTTCAATATTTTCAAAGTCTATTTTTTTAACACTTCTACTTTTAAATTGAAATCATGGATTCCTTTTAAAATGGGACGAATTTCAGATCTATAGCTAGTACGTGTTAACATAGTTAAAACTGTTCGAACAGCTTTATAAATAGCCAATACTTTATTCCGTTTTATCTTATGATTTATCAGTAAAGGATATACCTGACTATGATGGCAGTATGTTTTTAGTAACGCATTATTAAGTGAATCGATCCAAGATTTTGTATAAATAGTATCAATCATCATTCCATTTTCAATAACTGCCAAGGTCGCATTCCAATTAAACTCGTATATATTTTTCAAATCTAGAACAAAATTTTTACGCTGTTCTTGGGTTGCTGGCATTTCATTTTTAGATATCACTATGACAACATCAGTATCAGTAGAATCGGATGAACCATAAATATAATAAGGATAAGGAAAATCTGTTTTCATTTAATATCTTAATTAAAAAAATTAGAAAAAACAACGTTTAATATTAAGTATGCGATTATTTTACGTAAGTATTTATATACTCATACTCCTCTAAATAGTTCATTTTTGTGGCTCTAATTTCAAGTATTTCTACATACTTAATTAACCAAAATTGCAAATTACTCAAATCAGAATTGATTTCCCTTACGAGGTAACTTCTTAATTCAGGAAAACAGTCGGCAATTTGACTTTTGGTATAGCATTCCTTACCATTATGAAGTGCCATACTTTGCCCTATTTGAAAAGCAATACTTTTGAGAATAGTTATCTCATTTTTTGACTTTCCAAAATTGGCTAAAGTTGCCAAATCAATCTCTTTCAGAACTTGAATTTTGTGATGCAAATTATTTCGCAGTGCGTCTTTTATACTTGTTCTATATTTTGTTTTGCTCAAAAAGAAAGGATTATTCGGCTGCTTCTTAAGAACTTCAAATCAATATCTCTTGGTAAAGATTTTATAATTTGGTTATCAAACTTTTGATTATGTAAACCATAGGTATAGTATAACGCATTATTCAATTCGTCGACCGTGCCTTTATAAACGTGTTTGACTATACCATTTTCTAGAACAGCCAAATTAGGATTAATATTTTTTGTTGGAAATTCGGGTTGTAAAATTGCACTGTATTCTTTTGATAAATTCAATTTTTCCTGAATGGTTTCAGGCATTTTATCGATAAAGAAAACCACATCTACATCTTGTGAATCTTGTGAACCAAAAATTTGATAATTTAAGCTATTCATCAAACTAATTTTTAAACACTTTTTAAGTAATTTATTAAAACAATCAAGGTAAAAAGCAAGAAGAGCTATTGCTCTTAAAAGAGCAGCCGTTCTTATCCGTTGTACGGACAGTGAACCGGTAATTCTACATCTACGAGAGACTTCCATTTTCTTGCGAAAACTTTTACCCTGTTGGTTTTTAACCCAACTTCGCTCATTCGGTCGCCCGAACTACGCAACCTTAGGGCCGTTATAGTACGAAGTAACTCTTCTTTACGACACTTGATTGTTTTTAATTTACAACAACCAATGTTTACTAGGTAATAAGCAAAAAGTCATTTTCTCTTTTTCAAGAGTTTGGACTCGAACCAAAATTAACCAGCGATGTATGACTTTTTTACGACACTAGTTTTCCATTGTGTTTTTCTGTATTTTTTCCAATTGCGTTGGTACTTATTTTCCTTTGAATTAATGGTTTCATACCCGTGTGGAAAACATCTGGAACATCCCATAAAATTTCCATATAAAATTCTTGAAAAACCAGTACCCGACATTTTTTTTGGAATAGCTATAATTCCTAATTCATTTAAACCAAAAGCATCTTTTAGTTTTTTACAATTTTTCATACGTTTTCTATTAAGTTAAACTTAATAGAACGTGTCTTTTAGGGTGTGTTTTATCATATTGTTTTATTTTTAAAATCAAGGTTACAGTCAAAAAGAAACTTATACAGGGTGTTACCATTACACTACTCCTCTCGGAGTCAGGACTCGAACCTGAAATACCGGAACCTAAATCGAAGCAATTCTTTTTACGACACTTGAATATTTATTTTTAAATCAAGGCAAAATGCAAAGAGAGACTATAATAGTATTTTTATTAAACTAATAGATTTCTCAATCTATATAAGGTTTTACTTATATCTCTAGCGGGAAAGGCGAAGTAACTCTCTTTTACGGCACTTGATTGTTTTATTTTTAAAAACCTAAGAGTAAAAAGCAAGAAAAGTCCAGGAGTGCTCTTACCATTGAGCTATCTTGAGTATTATCCCTGATAACTTAAACAAGTGTAGGAATCGAACCTACGGTTCTTACTAATTTTCGAAGTATCTCTTCTTTACGACATCTTTTCTTTTTAAATATTTTTAGCTTTTTCAAGGAACAAATTTATTTTATCACTACGCAATTATTTTTCATTGTTTAAAAAAGAGGCGATTACTATAAAAAGTTGGGCTTTGTTGGAATCGAAGTAACTTTTTACAACGGCACTCTTTGTATATATAAAAGCAATGGACTAAAAGTGTTTTAAATATTTCTATTTCACTATCTTGGAACGATGGAACACTTTTAAAACGGCATTTTATATTTTCTTGACAAATTTATTTTTTTACTACGCAATTATTTTTCGTTGGTATAAAAACAAGGTAAAAATCGATAAATGAAATATATCGTGCTCTACCACTGAGCTACTCTCCCAAATACTTATTCTTTTGCGGAAGAGACGGGATTCGAACCCGCGACCACGTCGTTAACAGCGAAGTAACACTTATCTACGACACTTGTTTTTCTTTAATGCCCTGCCTGCAAAAGACAGGGCTATTATATTTCTAAATTAAAGTGTTATTTCTTTAATTCTTGTTAATGCATTTTCACCATTTTCAATAGCATCAAGAACGTCAAATATTTTATCTGACCAACCCGCTATCAAATGAACATCATTTCGTTTGATATCTAATGGCACTTGACCATAACCTGCCAAGTCGAACAAATACAATTTAGCTTTTGGCGCTATTTGTTTGTAACGATTCCAAGAGTTTTCAAATGTATGCTGTGTTTGGTTACTATTCCACATTTGAACATCCGTAAACAACATTACTTTATCTACAATTTCTTTACGCTGTATCAAATCTTCGATAACTAGATAACCATTAGTAGAATATCCCACCTCACCTTCTCTACGGTAAAATTCTTGAACATTCGCCAATACATTTCGTGGTGACATATTGATAATTTTCCATTTATCACCAAACATACCGCTAACCACATTCTTACATCTCGATTGCATTAGCATACCCAACATCAAACCTATATCATAAAGCAATACTTTACTTTTAGCTGAAATAGGTTGTTGCATTGATCCCGAAACGTCACAAGCAATTACTACGGAAGTAGTACCATCAAAACCTTTGATGTTTTTAGAACTTAGAATTACTGCTTCTTCAAGAGCTTCAAGAATCATAGCCGTAAATTTTGATTTCAGCTCTTTGATTTCACGATATGCCGCTAAAAATCTAAAAGGCAATTGCTTCGAATTGGCAATCGCTTTTTCGTTAGATAAATATTTGCATGCTTTATCTATATACTCAAAAGATACTTCAGCTTGTACTATATTTCTCAAGTTACGCATCGTTGCCATATAACCTAAACGGTTACTATCAATCAATTCTTCCCATTTTTGCTTAACAGCTTCTTTTTTTGCTTGGTCGCTTTCATATTTTTGTTTACCTAATTCTGATAATTCTGTTTCCCAAGTATAAGGTGTTTCAAGAGTATCAGAGGCAATTTTATCAAAGATTGCTTGTTGGCTTTCATCTTTTGCTTTGGGATGTACTAAAAATAATGCATCACGCAATTTTACTTCACCGCTTCGGTTATATTTAGCAAATTGATATTCATCAAAAGTATTGAATGATTCCGCCAAACCTTTTTGAATTTGTTTAGACAAACGATTCAACTTTTTGGTACCCTTACGTTCATTTGCCATTTGGTAATATGCCAATAGTTCTGTGATTTCATCAGCACGTTTTACCACACCTTGCACTGTATTTTTCACAATACTAGTCCCTTGTGACTGCTTTGCTAATTCTACAGTAAGCACCATTGGTATAGAACGCATATACATTTGGTTACGAACATAAATGGCTAATTTTGCTGTAAATTCTGGATTACACTTAGTTATCAATTGTTGAATACGTTGTAAGCGATCATTGCTTTTTTCATAAGTAACATCATTTAATCCTGTAGTTACCACGGCTGTATATAATTCCATTTCAGGATTCATTTTATAGGCTTTTGCTCCTTCATAATTAGAAGTCACTTTTGTCTGTTTGTTAAGAAAATTAAATTTCATGGTTTCTATAATTTTAGATTAACGTGTCACTCATTGACAAGACAAAGATTCAAAACACACTACGTAATTATTTTGCGTAGAAAATAATTCTTTTTATTTTTACGAAAAACTATTCTGATGAATCACCAGAAATTATTTTTAGAAACCCTTTCTACACTTGGCTTTAGCGATATAGAAACCAATATAAAATGGGAATTACTTCATAAAAACTATTCTAAAAAAAATCGCTACTATCATAATTGGTTTCATATTGAAGCAATGATAAAGAGTTGGTCGGACTATAAAAAACAATTAGAAAATCCAGTTGAAGTACTTTTAGCCATTTATTATCACGATGTCATTTATGTAAGCACAAGTAAAAACAATGAATTAAAAAGTGCCGAACTTGCAGTAGCAGCATTACAAAAAGCTACCCAAATTAATACTAAAATCATTTATGATTTGATTTTATGCACTAAAAGTCATGAAGCGAAAACGAATGATGAAAAATGGTTGGTTGATTTTGATTTACAAATCCTAGGCAAGAATTGGGAAATTTATGAAATGTATTATAAACAAATCAGAAAAGAATATCGAATGTATCCCAACTTCATGTATAATCCAGGTAGAAAAAAAGCATTACAGCATTTTTTAGAAAAAGAAGTTATTTACCAAACTTCTATTTTTAGGGATTTGTTTGAAAACCAAGCGAGAGAAAATATTCTAAAAGAAATAGCACTACTTTGATTACGGAACACTAAAAACTGAACACTAAAATAAAATGGCTCAAAATAAAAACGCACTTATCCGCTATAAAACGATTGATAAATGTTTACAAAACAAATACCGTCAATGGACCTTAGACGATTTAATAGAAGCATGCTCAAATGCTTTATACGAATATGAAGGTAAAGAAACCTCTGTAAGTAAACGAACGGTACAGTTAGATATCCAAATGATGCGCAGTGATAAACTAGGCTATAATGCTCCCATTGAGGTTTATGATAAAAAATACTATCATTATACTGAAGAAGACTTTTCTATCACCGATATTCCGTTAACTGAAACCGATATTAATGTATTAACAGAAACGGTTTCGATGTTAAAACAATTTAAAGATTTCTCCCTTTTTAATGATGTTTCGGATATTTTACAACGTTTGGAAGATAAAATCTATGCCGAAAAAACGCATACACAACCCATCATTCATTTAGATAAAAATGAAAATTTAAAAGGGTTGCATTTTTTAGATGAAATTTATCAAGCCATTGTTAAAAAAGTAGTTTTAAAAATCTGTTACAAATCATTTAAATCAAGAAATGAAAATAATTTTTTGTTTCATCCTTTTATACTCAAAGAATATAACAATCGCTGGTTTGTTATTGGAAAAAAGAAAGAAAGCCAACCTATTACCAATTTAGCATTAGATCGAATTATTTCAATTGATTATGATTTTCAAACACCTTATTTAGACGAAGAGTTTAATGCTGATGCTTATTATAAATATACGGTAGGAGTTACAGTAAATAACGGATTACAACCGCAAAAAATAGAATTGAAAGTAAACGCTGAACACGCCCCTTATGTCATGACTAAACCATTGCATCAATCGCAATCTTTGATACAAAGAAATCAAGATGGAAGTGCTATTATACACTTATTTTTAATAGAAAACTTTGAATTTGAACGCATCATTTTAGGTTTTGGAAATGGTATTGAAATTTTAAAACCAGAACATTTACGCAAAAGAATGCAATACCTTTTAGAAAAAGCTTTAAAAAACTATCAAAGCATTTAAAAATGATGATTCATGTATCTTTCCACAACTATTTTCTTAGTTCATTCTACTATTTATATTAGGATTGATATCGCATCATTACAACTCCTAAAGTTTGTAAAGATCTTGATTAGAATAATTAAGCAGTGGTCTATATCAGATTTATCATAGATAAAATGACTTTAAATCTAAAAGAGTACTCTATTTTTTGTTCTAGATATAGGAAAAAACTTCTGTACATTTTTATCTTTTTGCTCTTTCTTCTTTATGGCAAAATATAGAGGCTGTCCTAAAAGTAAAAAATCAACACACAGTTTGTCACTCCTACGTAAGGAGGAATCTCATAATCAGTGCTATGCAATTTGCTTTGCCTGTTCAAGCAGAGCTCTCAGGTCTCCCTTTGGTCGACTAGAGCAAAGCGACTGGACGAAGTCAAATGACAAGATTGCGGACTTTTTGGACAGCCTCGTTTATAGAATTTTAGTAAGTTTTTTTAAACTAAAGCTTCTTTAATACGTTTCATTGCTTCTCTTAATAGTTCTTCGCTGGTTGCATAAGATAATCGAATACAATTTGGGTTACCAAAAGCGTCACCTGTAACTGTTGCCACATTTGCTTCGGCTAAAAGATACATGGCAAAATCATTAGCGTCTTTAATTTCTTTTCCTCTTAAAGTTTTTCCAAAATAAGCAGAAACATCTGGAAAGAAATAAAAAGCTCCTTCTGGCATGGTTAATTTAAAACCTGGAATTTCAGATAATAATTGATATACAATACCTCTGCGGTTCTTAAATGAATCTACCATATATTTAATAGCTGATGGATTAGCTTCTACAGCTGCTTTAGTAGCGCGTTGTGCAATAGTATTAGCCCCACTGGTTACCTGACCTTGCATTTTTGTACATGCTTTTGCAATAAATTCTGGTGCTCCTATATAACCTATTCGCCATCCTGTCATAGCAAATGCTTTTGCCACACCATTTACCGTAATTACATTATTTTCCATACCTGCAATTGAACCGATGCTACAATAGTCGCCAGTATAATTAATATGCTCATAGATTTCGTCTGAAACCACATAAATATTTGGGTGTTTTTTTAACACTTCTGCTAGAGCGACTAATTCTTCTTGACTATAAACAGAGCCCGAAGGATTACAAGGAGAACTAAACCACATCATTTTAGTCTTAGGTGTAATAGCAGCTTCTAATTGATCTGGAGTAATTTTAAAATTAGACTCTACAGATGTAGGCACTTCTACTGGTACTCCTCCAGATAGTTTTATGATTTCAAAATAAGAAACCCAGTAAGGTGCTGGCAAAATTACCTCATCACCATCATTTAACATGACTTGTGCAATATTATATAAGGATTGTTTAGCTCCTGTAGAAACTACAATTTGAGCTGGAGTATAATTTAAATTATTATCTCTTTTAAACTTAGCGCAGATTGCTTCTTTTAAATCTAAATATCCTTCTACTGGCGGATAAGCTGAATAATTATCATCAATAGCTTGTTTAGCGGCTTCTTTTATAAAGTCAGGCGTATTAAAATCAGGCTCTCCTAAACTTAAACTGATGATGTCTTTCCCTTGTGCTTTTAATTCTCTTGCTAAAGCTGCCATAGCCAACGTTTGTGAAACGGCTAGGCTATTAATTCTATCTGATAAGATATGGTTCATGGTAACTATATATGTGTTGTTTTATGCTAATTGTGGTTTTTGTCCTAACTCTCTTAAATGTCTAAAATGAGAAACTATAGCTGCTCTAGTAGTTTTATATTCATGATAAGGCAGGTTGCATTCTTTAGCTGTTTGTTTTACGATTTCAGCTATTTTACCGTAATGAATATGACTAATATTAGGAAAAATATGATGTTCTATTTGATGATTTAATCCTCCAGTATACCAATTGATTAACCAATTTTTAGGAGCAAAATTTACGGTAGTAAACAACTGATGAATAGCCCAAGTATTTTCCATTTCTCCTTCTACATTAGGCACAGGGGTTTCAGTATCTTCTATCACGTGTGCTAATTGAAAAATTACACTTAAGATTAATCCTGCTGTATAGTGCATTACAACAAAACCTAAAACGACTTTCCACCAAGTAATTCCTAAAACGATTGGAACCACTAACCAAATAGAAAAATAAATAATTTTTGTTATGATTAAGGTAGTCCAACGAATAGCAGGATTAATAAATTCTCCATACGATAATTTACGTTTTAAATAACGTTTCATTTGAAGAAAATCAGTTGTAATAGCCCAGTTAAAGGTTAATAAACCGTATAAAAAAATAGAATAATAATGTTGAAATTTATGAAAACGATGCCATTTTGCTTGTTTACTAAAACGCAAAATACGTCCTGCTTCTAAATCTTCATCATGCCCTGGGATATTAGTATAAGTATGATGTAATACATTGTGTTGTACTTGCCAATTGTATACGTTTCCAGCTAGTATATAAATACTTCCTCCCATAATTTTATTTAACCACTGTTTTGAAGAATATGATCCATGGTTACCATCGTGCATTACATTCATCCCTACACCAGCCATTCCTATTCCAATAACAACGTTTAACAATAGGTATGCCCAAAACGGCATTTCCATACCGATTAGGAAGAAGTAAGGTGTAAGGAAAATAGAAAACATTACAATCGTTTTTAGATATAGTTTCCAGTTTCCCGTTTTTTGTATATTATTTTCCTTAAAATAGTTATTCACTCTTGTGTTTAAGGTTCTAAAGAACTTCATCGAATCCGTTCTAGAGAAAATTGGCTCTTTTGTTTGCATAATTATTAATAAATGTGCTCAAATTTAATTATTAATAAATTGAATTGGTAACGAAAAGGGATAATTTTTAAAGATTAAATTGTTTAATTTTGTCAAAAAAAAATAAAGATGGAGCAAATCCTTAGGTATTTCCCTAACTTATCTGAGTTACAAATCAAACAATTCAAGGAATTAGAAGCATTATACAAGGACTGGAATGCTAAAATTAATGTTATATCAAGGAAAGATATTGATGAACTGTATGAAAAACATATTTTGCATTCTATGGCTATAGCTAAAATACAGGAATTCAAACCAGGAAGTACGGTAATGGATGTTGGAACAGGAGGTGGTTTTCCTGGAATCCCTTTAGCCATTTTATTTCCTGAAACACAATTTTATCTAATAGATGTTATTGCTAAAAAAATAAAAGTAGTAAATGCTGTAGCAGAAGGAATAGGTCTTACGAATTTAAAAGCCGAACAAAAACGTGCACATACTGTAAATGAAAAATTTGATTTCATCGTAAGTCGTGCGGTAACTAACATGCCTGATTTTGTAGAATGGGTAAAAGGGAAAACAATGAAAAGTCATAAACATCCTGAAAGAAATAATGGCATTCTTTATTTAAAAGGAGGTGATTTAAGCGAAGAATTAAAAGATTACCCTGAAGCCATTCTATACAATATAGCGGATTTTTTTACCGAAGATTTTTTTGAAACAAAAAAAGTAGTGTACTTACCTTTATAAAGGAGAGACTGTCCTAAAAGTCAGTATGTTTATCATTTTTTAACTGAGGCAACAACCGCATAATACGGATTATGAGACTCCTCTTTACGTTAGAGAGAGAAACGATACGTTACTTTTTACTTTTAGGACACCCTCTTTTTATTGTATTACCCTAAGAAAGGATATCTATAATCTACTGGAGTTACAAACGTTTCTTTAATCGTTCTTGGTGAAACCCAACGTAATAAGTTTTGTGCAGAACCTGCTTTATCGTTAGTTCCTGAAGCTCTAGCTCCACCAAATGGTTGCATCCCTACCACTGCACCTGTAGGCTTATCGTTAATATAGAAGTTCCCTGCACAATTTTGTAAAGCAACTGTTGCCTCTTCTATTGCATAACGGCATCCACTAAATACGGCTCCTGTTAAAGCATATTCTGAAGTAGCATCTACTAACTTTAATGTAGTTGCCCAATCTTTATCTTCATATACATAAACCGTTAATACAGGACCGAATAATTCTGTTTCCATTGTAGCATACTTAGGGTTCGTTGTCAAGATAACCGTTGGTTCTACAAAGTAACCTTTTGACTTGTCATAACCACCACCAAAAATAATTTCTGCGTCAGTATCTGCTTTAGCTTGATCAATATACCTAGCTAGTTTATCAAAAGAACCTTCGTGAATTACTGCTGTCACAAAGTTTGAGAAGTCTTCTGGAGAACCTTGTTTAAAAGTAGCTAATTCTTTAGCCATTTCCTCTTTTATAGCAGGCCATAAAGAAGCTGGAAAATAAGCTCTTGAAGCCGCTGAACATTTTTGTCCTTGGAACTCAAAGGCACCACGTAATGTGTTAGCAACTACTTGTTTTACATTAGCCGTTGGGTGTACTAAAACGAAATCTTTCCCCCTGTTTCTCCTACAATTCTTGGATATGTTTTGTATGTATGGATATTTTCACCTATTTTTTTCCACAACTCTTTAAAAATAAAAGTAGAACCTGTGTAATGAATACCTGCAAAATCAGGTGAAGCTAACACGGTATCCGTTACCATTACAGGATCACCAAAGACCACATTAATTACTCCATCAGGAACGCCTGCTTCTTTGAAAACATCAATAATTACTTTAGCTGAAAAAACCTGACTATCAGATGGTTTCCAAACCACCACATTCCCCATTAAAGCAGCACTTGCAGGTAAGTTAGCAGCAATAGCTGTAAAGTTAAATGGTGTAATGGCATATACAAAACCTTCTAGCGGACGGTACTCTACTCTATTCCATACAGAAGAATCAGATGCCGGTTGATCTTGATAAATTTGCGTCATAAACTCTACGTTATAACGTAGGAAATCTATTAATTCACATGCCGCGTCAATTTCAGCTTGATGAATTGTTTTAGATTGTGCAATCATAGTAGCAGCATTAATTTTAGCACGGTAAGGACCTGCAATTAATTCTGCTGCTTTTAAAAAGATAGCGGCTCTTTGTTCCCATGCCATGTTAGCCCATTTTGTGCGGCTTTCTAAAGCATTTGCAATAGCTTGTTCTACATGCACCTTTTCAGCTAAATGGTAGGTTCCTACCACATGTTGATGATCGTGTGGCGCAGACATAGTACGTGTGTTACCTGTACGAATTTCTTCGCTACCGATATATAGAGGAACATCTACTTTTGAATTCCACATTTCTTGATAAGCAGCTAACACAGCTGCTCTTTCTGGAGAATTTGGAGCGTACGATTTTACTGGTTCATTAACCGCTTTTGGTACGTTAAAAAATCCTTTAAGCATTGTATTGTTATATTTAAATTATACGTTCATTTTATTTAACTCTAACAAAAGTACAAAATGCCTTTCTAAAAAAGGGATTGTCTAAGAAAGTTTTTGATTTTCATAAAATAAATAGCAAATACCTAACTAAGTGCAAAAGGGGCATTTAAATAGAAAATAGGTATTGCAACATCAAATTTTTTAGTAGTAGCAAAATTAATCATTGTAAAATATCCTGTCATACTACCATGAGGAGAAGAAAGTAAACACCCTGAACTATAGGTATATACCTCCCCTGATTTTAAAATGGGCTTTTCTCCAACAACTCCCTCTCCCTCAACTGTTTCTTGATAATTGAGCGCATCATATATATCCCAATGACGCGATAAAAGCTGCACCTGATCTTTACTATGATTTTCAATGGTAATATGATATGAAAATGCAAAATGCACAGACTGATTTTTAAAGTAAGTTCCTTCAAAAATTGTCTGCACTGAAATTTTGATTCCTTTTGTAACTTGAGTAACCATTTTACCTTCTGTTGTAAGTACAAATTTAACAAAAAATAAAAATATCTTTTGCCTTAATATTTGTTAAATTTAATTAGTAATATTTAATGAACTTGCTTCTCCCATACCTATTATACGATCAAAACGCTCTCCATTAGCTCTGTAGTACACAAAAACTTGGTATTTATTTTCAGTTTGATAGTAATTTCCATCAATGGCATTTTGATAATCTATTTGATTTTTTGAATTGACTAAGGTATAATTATAGTTAATAAATCCTTGTTTGATCATAATTGCTTTTTCATACATACCTTTATTTGCATTGTAATCCATTTTATTTTCATCTGTCCGTAAATAATTGTTAAACAAACCTGTTACGTAAATAGCTGATTCTTTTGGGTAATTAGGAGCAAATAAGGAGAAATAAACCCAGCTATAATCCGTTTCGACATCATTATTATCTCGCGCAAAAACGTTTCTATTTTGAAATATTCCATCTACATCTGGAAAAAAAGTATATCCCTTATTCTTCCTAGCCTCATTAGGATATAATAAAGTATTGTATAATCCTGAACTAGAATCTACTCTTGCAATACTATTAGTAGGTATTTTTATATCTTTATTATCATAGTAATAATATTCATTGCCTGCCCAGAATTGTGTTTCTGTATTATAACGATAAATTAAATCATTACCAATTGTATATTGTGGTTTAATATTATATTTAGCAGTATCCCATCGTCCATTTTGAAAAATTGCAATTTTTACATTTTGCAATGGATTTTGAAACAATATATTTTTAGATTTTACAGCTAACTCTACATTTTGTTTTTCATTAATATCACTTAAATTTCTAGAACGCTTGATTTGAACAGGAACTTCAATTTGATCTTCATAAATCATAAATTTTTTTAAGAAAATCAGTTCTTTATTTTTATTAAAAATAGAAAGCACATAATTTCCTGTTTTAATTATTTGACAAAAATTATTGGGAAAATTTAATCTGTAATGGGAGTATCCTTGTAAGGTATTAAAAGAGTTTTGATAATCTTGTATTCGTTGATTATCATTACCGTTTAAATACTCATTCCTAGTTAAATCGGACACAGTCCAATCATAATTACAGTGAGTTATTGTAAAATAATAATCCTCTTCATTACCATATAAATCATCAAAACTAAACTCAAAAGTTTCGCCTAATTTAAAAAAAGGAAATACTACATTATTGGCTTGTTTAAATGCTATTGTTTTAATATTAAAAGGTGGAATATTTTCATTTAATTGAGACCAAGTAAAATGACTAAAAAGAAATAGTATAACGATATAAGTTGATTTCATGACTTACTAGTTTTGTTTAAACTATTTTTAATTGATATATTATAAACTAAATTACTATTTTAAACCTATTTTTACTGTATTTATTGCAATAAATATGCTAAATTTTGAGCTACTGATTCAGGGATGGTACTTTCATCAATAATACTATCAGATAATTCTTTTTTATTTTGTTGTAACTGTAAAATTTTTTCTTCAATTGTATTTTGCGTAATAAAACGAACTACGTTTACTTTATTCTCTTGTCCAATCCTATGAGCTCTGGCAATGGCTTGTTTTTCTGCAAAAGGATTCCACCAAGGATCAAGTAAAATAATATAGGATGCTTTAGTTAAATTAAGCCCTACTCCTCCTGCTTTTAAAGAAATAAAAAAGAATAAGGTATCTTGATCTGTTTGAAACTGTTTTACACTATTTTCTCTTTCTTCCGTAGATGTACTACCTGTTAATGAACAAAAACGAATATTATTTTGAGTACACCAATCTTCATAAATACTTAAATGACTAACAAATGAGCTAAAAATTAAGGTTTTACTTTTCGCTTTAGTTAAGGTATCTAAATACCCTGTTACATCATAAAATTTTCCCGAAGTCATTTGTAAACTGGGATCGACTAACTTAGGATGATTACTCCATTGACGCAATTTCATTAATACATTTAATACGTGTAATATAGAAGGGGTATCTTCTAGCTTAAGAAGATAATTACGAGCTTTTGATTTTTCTTCTTCATACTGCTTTTCTTGCTCTTCATCCATTTGACAATAAACTACTTGTTCAATTAAATCAGGCAAGTCTTTTTAGTACTTCTGTCTTGGTTCTTCTTAAAATATATGGATTGATAATGTTTTTTAATTCATTTATTTTACTCTCGTCTTTATATTTTTCAATTGGTTTTTTAAAATATTGATCAAAAAAAGGAAATTCTCCTAATATAGAGGGATTAATAAATTGCATTTGTGACCATAAATCAGCTAATGAATTTTCAATAGGCGTACCACTTAACGAAACTTTATGTTCTGCTTGTAGACTGGTTAAGACTTTGAATATTTTAGAATTCCGATTTTTAATTTGCTGACTTTCATCTACTATCAAATAATGAAAAGGTATTTTCTCTAACAGTGCGCTATCTCTACTTAAAACAGAAAAACTAGTAAAAATAAGATCATAACGGCTTATTTTTTTTGTCAACAATTTCCTCTCTGTTCCTATATATTTTATACATTTAAAATGAGGAGCAAATTTTTTAGCTTCATTATACCAGTTAAACACTAATGAAGAGGGTACAACAACTAATGCTTTTAGTGATTCTGACGCTTCTAGTTTAGAATTACTAAACAAATCTAATTCAGAGGTTTGAGAAGACTCTTGAAATTGTTCATTTTCTTGAACTGCAATAAGTAAAGCTAAAGTCTGCAAGGTTTTTCCTAATCCCATATCATCTGCTAAACAAGCCCCTACTCCATTAGCATAATGATTAAGTAACCATTGTACCCCTTGTATCTGATAGGGACGTAAAGTAGCTTTTAATAAAGATGAGGAGGTATATTGTAGTGTTTTTTTTATATTTTTTTCTGTTTCTAAAACAACATGGTCTAGGTTTAAATTCTGAAAATGACTTTTAGGTAAAGCAATGCTTCCATCTGCTTGCTTTGTCCCAAATTGAACTAAATTACTATAGCGCTTCATCCATTCAGCTGGAATAATAAAATAAGTATTATCTGATAATAAAAACCATTGATTACCACTTTTTATATTAGATATAATATCTGAAAATGGGAAAGCGTGATTCCCACAAGAAATTGTAATTTTTAAATCAAACCAATCTGCTTGCTCTGTACTTTGTAAAGAAAGTACACTTTTTTGAAGTTGAACTTTTTTATGATCTACAAAAAAATCGTCTAATACAAAACCAGCTGTTTGCATAGCTTCTAAATGGTGCAAAATAAATTCTACACTGGCTAATTCGTCAGATGAATTAGGTAAATAAAAATTACCTTCTCTATTTTTTTCAAATCCAAAATCAACTAGTTTTTTTTCAATTACTGATTCTTCTGAAAGGTTTCTTTTAAACTGAATTACTTTTACAGTATCATCTGTTTCAAACGCTATAAAGGAATGTTGTTTTTTATCAGTATTAGATGAAAAAACATATCCATTGTAATCAAAAAGTATTTGCACAAAAAATTGTTTACTTAAAAAATCATGGCTCGCTTTTACATTATAAGAGGCTATTTGATCAAAAGTATGAATCGTAAAACCTTCCGTTTCTACACTTACTTTTTTTACAATATCATTAATAAATTTTTTAAAATACTCTATTTCCATTCGTTTGGGAATGTGTACTGATTGATTTTTTAAAAAGGTTTTAACTTTAGCCCATCTATATCTGGAATTAACGTTAGCTCTTTATTAAAAACTATCCAGCAAGGAAACTGATTTAATATGTTTATATTATGTTGTTGCGGATGTATTTTTTTCCATTATCAAGTAATGTGAGAGTATAAACAACCCCTTCTTCATTTTTAGAAAAATGCAATTGAGCAGGCATTATTTTATCAGTTAGATAAACCTGATGTAAATAAAATTCTTTTTTGAATTTAAATTTACGCTAAGTGGTATTTCTATTTTTTTTATACTATCTAAAATAGCTCCTAGTTTCCTATTTAGGTATTCTTGTAAGATTGTTTTAAGTGTTCGATCTTCTTTTAGCAAACTTAATGAAGTAATCTTTTTATTCTTGGTAAGTTTTTTAAGTATATTTTCTGTTTTTAAATCCAACACTAAAAGCCATAATTTCTTTTCTTCTGGCGTTAATTCTTTTGAAATACTTTTTAAAGTTTCTTCATTGGCATTTTTAAATACATACAAAGGAAGTTGACTTGTATTAATCAAATATAAAAATGGAACCCAACGATCTTCTAGCTGATTCCATGATAAATCGAGTGCTAACGAAAAAGACATTTTTTTTTACTTATTTAGAATTATTACTATTATCCTATAAAAAAGAGGAACCTCTTTTAATTTAATCAGGTTCCTCTTCTTAGTTATTTAGCTATATCCTTTTTATTTAAAACAAACGGGAATAATTTCTCCTTTTGCCAAACAATATTTTTCAACTAATGGATTTCCTAATTTTTTAGTATAATCTATTTCTTTAACAAGAAATCCTATACTTCTTAATTTATCAAAATAATCTAATCCATATACGCGCACATGATCATATTGTCCGAATATTTTTGCACGTTCTTTAGGATCTGTTATCGTATCATCTGCAAAAGTTGTTTGACGCGAATAATCTTGCGGAATCTGAAAAATGCCCATTCCGCCGGGCTTCAAAACACGATACAATTCTTGCATGGCTTTTGTATCATCTGGAATATGCTCTAATACATGATTGCAAAAAATAATATCATACGAATTATCTTCAAAAGGGAGGTTACAAATATCTGCTTTTACATCAGCCAACGGTGAAAATAAATCGGTAGTTGTATATTCTATATTTGCTTGTTTTTTAAAGCGTTTATAAAACTCTTGCTCAGGAGCAAAATGCAATACTTTCTTTTTTTCTCTGGCCGTAAAAAAATCAGTTTCATTTTGTAGATATAGCCATAATAAACGATGTCTTTCTAAAGAAAGTGTACTAGGTGAAAGCACATTGTTTCTTTGATTTCCATAACCGTACGGAAGAAACATTCTAAAACTTTTTCCATCAATAGGATCCGTAAATTTAGTTCCACGTAGTAAAAATGCCAAGATTGGGCGAATAACAATACTAACTCGTATAAGAATAGGCCTTGGCACTACATTTAAAAAGAATTTGAATATTTTTTTCATTTCTAGCTCGTAAAGATTCACAAAAAACTCAAAGTTTCGTAGAACCTTATTTATAAATCTTTTTATTTATATTTTAAAATCAATTGATCCTAATGAATGTATTGAGTTAAATCTTAAACCAGTTAAGTTTTCAAATATCATAAGATGTAAAACTTTCAATGATTTAAGTTGAGTTACTTACTTTCTTTTAGGCACTAAATCCTCCCTTCTATTCCATCTAATCTAATGATCAGTAGGTAATTATTGTTCACTAATAAACGTTATACTATAAATTCAAAAAAAAAAAAAAAAATCCTTTTCATTATTTTATTGCAAAGAATTAAGGTTTATTTTTTTTATACAAACAATTACATAATAGCTCAGATCACTTCACTTGATTTTTGTAAAGGGTAGTATTTGCTTTGAGTAACTGTATGTTATTAAACGGTAAAAGGTTGTTGTCTAAATTCATCTTCCTCATTACTGGTAATACCTAATGCTTTATAAATATAAGCAAAGGTAGAAAGTAATTCAGGTTTACCATCTATTATAGCTACATCATGTTCAAAGTGAGCAGAAGGTTTACCATCAGCAGTTGTGATAGTCCAACCATCTTTATGCTGTTTAATATTTTTAGTTCCCATATTAATCATAGGTTCTATGGCCAGTACCATTCCTTCTTGTAATAATTTACCGCGTCCTTTTTTACCATAATTAGGCATTTCAGGAGCTTCGTGCATGGTTTGTCCTATTCCATGCCCCACTAATTCACGAACGACTCCATAACCATGGCTTTCACAATATTTTTGAATAGCATGTCCCACATCCTCTGTACGATTACCTGCTTTTAGCTCACGAATTCCTACATAAAGAGATTCTTTAGTAGTCTTTAACAACATTTTGGTTGCTAAGGAAACCTCTCCTACTTCAAAAGTATAAGCATGATCTCCATAAAAACCATTTTTTAAAGCCCCGCAATCTACCGAAATAATATCTCCTTCTTCTAACGGTTTATCTGTTGGGATACCATGAACTACTTGTGAATTAGGACTCATACAAAGTGAATTAGGAAATCCATACATTCCTAAGAAAGCAGGAGTGGCTCCATGATCACGAATAAAAGTTTCTGCTAATTTATCTAAATATAAAGTACTCACTCCAGGTTTAATTTCTGAAGCTAACATTCCTAACGTTTTGGATACAATTAAAGCACTTTCTCGCATTAATTCTATCTCTTCTCTTGTTTTTAATATTATTTTACTCATTTCTTCAAAGTAAGTCTGCAAAAATACAATAATAGTTTAATAAACGATCTAATTTTAAGCATGAGATTTATCATATTACGATCCTTATTAAATAACTAGATTTGGTCTAAAATTTTAGGTTATGAGTAAATATGTATCAGCAGCAGCAGCTGTAAAAATCGTTAAATCTGGTGATCGAGTTTATATACAAGCTGCAGCTGCAGCACCAAGCATACTAACAAAGGCTTTATCTGAAAGAGCCTCTGAATTAAAAAATGTAGAAATCTGTCATTTACATACTGAAGGAGATGCACCATATGCGGATCCTGCTCTTGCAGGAAGTTTTCATGTTAATTCCTTTTTATAGGTGCTAATGTACGCCATACTTTAAAGGAAGGAAATGGTTCTTATACTCCCGTTTTTTTAAGTGAGTTACCTAATCTATTCCGCAAAAAAGTAGTTTTACTAGATGTTGTTTTTATTCATGTATCACCCCCAGACAAACATGGTTATTGCTCATTAGGCACTTCTGTAGAAGCTACTTTAGCAGCTATAGAAAATGCAAAAACGGTTATTGCTCAAGTAAACCCTCAAATGCCAAGAACTTTTGGCGATGGCATCCTACATGAAACCGAAATTGATTATATGGTTGAGGTAAATCAGCCTATTTTTAGTCATGAAGTAGCTCCTATTTCTCTAGAGGAAGAAAAAATTGGAAGCTATGTAGCCAGTTTAATCGAAAATAAAAGTACCTTACAAATGGGGATTGGCTCAATCCCAAATGCTGTACTATCAAAACTCACAAATCATAAGGATTTAGGACTACACACTGAAATGTTTAGCGATGGAGTAATTGATCTTATTGAAAAAGATATTATTAACTGTAATTACAAAGGAATATTACAAGGGCGGGCATTAGCTACTTTTTTAATAGGTTCACAGCGACTATATGATTTCGTAAATGATAATCCTTTTATTGAAATGAAAGAATCTTCATTTGTAAACGATACTGCTCGAATACGAAAAAACAAAAGAATGGTTGCTATTAATTCTGCTATTGAGGTAGATCTTACAGGACAAGTCTGCGCTGATTCTATAGGAATGAAAATGTATTCAGGAGTAGGAGGACAAATGGATTTTATTCGCGGAGCTTCTCTTAGTGAAGGAGGAAAAGCAATTATTGCTCTACCTTCTATTACCAAAAAAGGTGAAAGCCGAATTGTTCCTTTCTTAAAACAAGGTGCTGGTGTGGTAACTACCCGTTCCCATGTTCAATATATTATTACAGAAAATGGAATAGCTGATTTATATGGCAAAACACTCAAACAGCGTGTCGCTGAAATGGTAAAAATTGCACACCCTACTCATCAAGAACGCATTGAAAAAGAATACACAGCATATTTAAAAACAATATAATTTTAAAAGTAAAAAGCTTTGTAAAGAACGCATCATTCCACAAAGCGTATAAGTTAAAGTGTGTCCCAAAAGACTACAAACAATCCTATTGAGAGATAAAAATCACATAATACTGTTTATAAAACTCCTCTTTCCGTTGGAGAGACAAACTGTGTGTTGGTTTTTTACTTTTGGGACACACTTTTTTTAAATCAACTCTTGTCAACCCCTTAGCCCTCATTTTAAAAACAAAAACACAAACAAGAAAAGCAGGAGCTCACATTATTTTCCTATCCCTTTCCATAATCCCCCTCTTAGAAAATACAAGACACAATCTTTATAATTAAATAGATTAACACTCCGTATAATCTGTGTGGATTTTTTTTAAAATATTTTTTCCGCACAAAGTTGTGTAGTTTTTTTAAAATTTTTTTTCCACACAACTTTGTGTAGTTTTTTTAAAAAATATTTTTTCCGCACAAAGTTGTGTAGTTTTTTTGAAAATTTTTTTTCCACACAACTTTGTGTAGTTTTTTTTTGTGAAAAAAAATTCCACACAAAAAAATTCAGTAAGCATACAAAAACATTGCCCCATCAATAGACTGAACCCAAATTAGGCAACAGACTTTGCAATGCAGAACAAAAGAGCCAAAAGAGGAATATGAACCGCAATTTTTCCCGTAGTTCTAGTTTTACTCCATTGAAGACAAAAAATGGAGTGTTTTTTTTCGATTCAAAGCCCTTTTAACAATAATAAATTTCCAACACCTATATACGAGGTTTAACGTTTTGAATTAATTTTATTAAAACCCCAAACAAAGCCATTAACTAATCTTGGTTTTAATACAAAATATTGTATTTTTAAGCCATCGTAAAATAAAACAATGCGTTGTGTTATAATAACCGCTATTTTTAAATAAAAAAACAAGAACTAAAAAAATAAACAAACTATGGAAAACTACAACAGTGATTATGGAAGGCTCAACCACCCAGATGACCTAGCCAAATACGCTAAATTACGCACCTTTAAAGACTACCTAACAGACAAATCTGATTTCTTAGTGTACTGCACCCTAAGTATAGAAGGCAAAGACTTTTTAGAAAAATCCCATTTTAACCTAGCATTCCATCAAAAGACTAACGACCACGACAGCTTTACCCTAGATACCCGTGCTGATTCTCTAGACAACGAAGAGGCGTACATCATGGAAAATTCTAAAAGCTATCTAGGCAAAACCCTACAGATCCACCTACACCGATTTGGGGAAATAAAACAAACCTTTACAGGAATTATAACCCACCTAAACCTCTTAAAAAAAGACGGTTACGGCAGACTTTACATAACAGGACACGCCCCAACGATTATGCTAGAACAAGGCCTTGAATCCCAAAGCTTTGAAAACAAAACCCTAGGAGAAATAGCCCAACAAATAGCAACAGATTACCCCAAGACACTCAACCTCATTACCCAAAATAACAACACCCAACACGTGTTGCCCTACACCGTACAATACAATCAAACAGATTACCAATTTTTAAAACAACTGGCCATACGCTATGGCGAATACCTCTATTACAACGGACAAAGCCTAGTATTAGGCAACAAAGTAGGCCCTAAAATCATCCAACTAGAAGAAGGCGCAGACCTAGTACACGCATCCTTTGAAATATCTGTAAAACCCCAGCAATTTACCTACACCTCCTACGATGTAGAATCAGGCAGCACCCTACAAAGAGATAGCGCCTCAGCTCAATTACAAAACAAATTCAACCCCTACCAAGTAACCGCAATAAACGCCTCAAAAGACGTATTTCATAAAAAACCCAATAAACACTACAACTCAACGGGTATTAATAATAAAACAGACAGAGAACTACAAGAGGCCGTACGAAAACAAAAAGAACACAGAGAAAACCTGATGATCGTAAAAGGCAAAAGCAAAGATCCCGAACTCAAACAAGGCGTTCTAACCAAGCTGATTGACATTAACGACAGACCCATGGAAACCTACCGCATCATAGAAATCAATCATTTTCATAACGGAAAGGATTATTACAACGAATTTGTAGGAATCCCTGATATGTGGACCCCACCTTATTTTGACGACAACATCCATTCTAACTGCGAAGAACAAACCGCACGCGTAGTAGATAACAACGACCCTATGGGAATGGGTAGAGTACGCGTACAATTTCCTTGGCAAGAAAAAAAGAATCAAAAAACCCCGTGGATTCGCTTGATACAACCCCACTCAGGAGCTGGCAAAGGCTTTCATTTCATCCCTGAAATAGGCGAAGAAGTCCTTGTAGGATTTGAAAACGGCAATGCCGAAAAACCGTTTGTATTAGGGACTCATTACAACGGAAGCGAAACCAGTGGGTACCATACCCCAGGAAATGATCAAAAAGTCATTCATACCCGATCTGGCACAAAAATAATCCTAAACGATGCCCAAGGTTCCGTTTTTATAGAAGACCCAAGCGGCAATACTTGGACAATGGACGGGCAAGGAAATATCAATGTAAATGCACCAAAGAATTTTACTGTAAATGCAGGAGACAATGTCTCGATAACCGCAGGTAAAAATGTTTCTATTAGCGCAGGAAAAAACATGACTAATTCAGCTATAAATGATATAACTCAAAGTGCAGGAAATAATATAAAGCAAACAGCGACTGGAGAGATTTTAGAAACTTCAAACGAAAGAAAAGAGATTTCTGAAAATGAAATATATAGAAACTCTAAAAGCAGTAATACACTCGCTGAAAAAATTGATGTTTTTAGCGAGAAAGAAAGCATGACGCTTAAAAGTGGAAAAACCATTCAAAATAATAGTGCAGAAAAAACAAATTTATTTTAAAGATGGGCATTTTTAAACAAGCAGGCAAAATTACTATTAAAGTAAAAGAAAATTACCTTATAAGAGCAGGTAATATTAGTGAGATTTCTGAGCAGGTCAATATTGAATCTATGAAAGAAAACCTTACTTTAACTAGTAATAAAAAAGTTCAAATGACAGGTGATGATGGGGTAAAATACGATAAATATTCTCCCCCTGAATTAAAAATTGAAGAGAGCGAATACAAATTAGAAAGTAGATTTGCTTTAGAACAACTCTTTAGCTTTGCCAAGAAAGATAGTAAAGCAATGTTTTGTTTTTGGATGGCAGAAATTTTTGGTGCCGATATCCCTCTTAAAGCCTATGAAAAGTTATATCAAAATGCGAGTGATAAAAAGAAGATATAAATCCTAAGATAACAGTAGCACTTGACCTTCCTGGTTTTGGTGCTGCCTATTATAGCGGTAATGAGCAACCTAAATACAAAAACCACATCATCATTTCTCAAGGGTTTATTGAGGGGGCTTTAGAGAATAAAGGCTATCATAAGCTACTAATGATTGCTTTAGTAGAAGAATTTGGACATCATCTAGATTATTTGTTGCGTAACGAATATTCGAGTACAAAAGGAGATGCAAAAAATGATGAAGGAGCAGTTTATACTTCTAAAATGAATACAAAGTATAAAAAATATGCCATAGATCCTTTTAAAAACAAGGACCAGCATTATGCAACAGCTATCATCAAGGGGCAAGAAAAAAAATTAATATGGGATTTTACCGATTTGCACGAAAAGCTTAACGAATATGTTGATTCTAGAGCACAAGAAGACGATACAAATAAATATGCAGGTTTTGAGTTTTTTGGTGCAGGATTAGGAGACGATTTGCACGGCTTAGGGCATCAATCGATTGAAGATAGGGCTTTAAGTGGCTTAAAACTTTTTGCGGGAAAAGAAAATATAAATAGATCTCAAGTTTATTTTGGTAACTGGTTACGTGATTTTTCACAGTTTATAGATCCAATGATTATTCGCCCTATGGCAAATGCTCTTGATATGCTAAGTGAAGAGTATAAAGCGCAATATACCAATGCTAAAGAGGACAAAAGTGTTATAAAAGATTTAAAAAATATATTAGACGAAAATAGAGTAACGTATACCGATGAGCGCACCTACAATTACCCTGTAGATTATACCTTTTCATTAAAAAATTGGGAAGCTCATTTAGTTTGGAAGTCTACCACGCTCTCCCCTGTAAAGCTAAGCCGTGAAGGAGTTACCTCACTCGTAGAGTTAATGGGAGTCAAAGAGTTTGGGAAATTAAAAGTAAAAGCTGATAATGCTCAAGGAAGACCTCAAAACTATATGAAATACTTAACCGATTTTAGAAATAGTTTTGCAGCGGTAACTACCGACTTACTTGGGGTGTATAAACCTCAAGAGCATATAGACAATCCTCTTGCTTTGCACCCTAAATTTATTTGTGAAGCCAATAAGAAAAAGGGCAAGGAATGTCCTCCGCCCAACCTTAATCATCAACTAGATCCTGATTTTGTAAAAGACCCTATAGATGCACAATGGAATGTTAACACTGCTACGGGTACTAAAAATTATATACGTGGCAATAGCACAGAACCGTTTGAAAGTGCCTACGATTGTTTTATCAATTTTTTAAACAAATCAAACCCTAATACGGTACAAGGACGTATCAATTTTGGGGCTGCTTTGCATATCTTAGAAGATTTTTATGCACATAGTAATTTTTGTGAACTGGCAGTAATTAAAGTGTATGACCCCGAAGTGTTTCCATGGGACAATATTACCCATACAGTACCACAAGAAGAACTAAAAAAATATAAGGCAGATAGTAGTTCAAATAGCTTTATTAAAAATAGTGTCATAGATCGAAGCAAAATAAAATTTAACACTATTACTAATCCAGATTTACATAGCAACGCAGTAAAACAATACCTTAAAACAAATCCTGGTAAAAAAGCTTCCGATTATTATACAACTCTAGGTAGTAACACAACTAGCAATAAAGGCTTATATTATGCACAAGCAGAATGTGCCATGGTACAAACAGGTAGTTTTGGAATGCTTGACACCATAGCGAGTATTGCACCAAAAATGAATAATAAAGCATTTTCTATTGATATAGAAGAACAAGAAGGGCTTAAAGAAGGAGAGCGAACTTTTAAGGATGCATGGATATACGAAATGCTAAAAGATGTAACAAACGCTCAAAGTAATGACACCAAAGAAAAAAATACTGCCTATAAAGGAACAAACGATAATTCATATTCTGAAGCCTTTTTAAAATATCTTGATTTTAGAGATTTTATGGTAAAAGAAAGGGTATTAGGCTATTCTTTTAAAGATGTTACCAATGCTTTTGGTATTTTTGATTTCATCAAACAATACATTAGTGTAATACGCAATGTCCGCAATCATTTTTTAACTTTATTTCTTATCAATTTAATTGATGATCTTCAAACACAATTAGAACAAGATATTACCGCATTAGAAAACGGTACTTGGAAAGTAAACCCGTATGGACCCACTCATACACAATTAGCAAAAGATAACGGCATACAACCTTTGCACCACCTCGCCGTAACGCTTGCTGCTAAAGCCGTAAATGCCGTTGGCGCATTGTTTGAGAAGAATGATTTAACAGGGATAAGAAAATTAGCTGAAAAACTTTTTTTTACACCCTATATATACTGATTATATGGATGAAGAGGTTATAAACTGGTGTCAACAAAATAAGAGTAGAGTAAAACTAGCTCATCAAGCCAGCATTGTTTTATACGGTCTTTTACATTCTTATCAAGAAATTTCTGAACTTTCTCGTGAAATTCAATTAATTAGAGATTTTGAATTAACAAAAGACGAAAATAAAGTTTTAGAATCTGCCATAGCCAATATGAAAACGCGCTGGCAAAACGGTTTTAATAGATTAAACGAATTGCGAAAAAAACAGGGGTTGAGCAAGATAACCCCAGGCGATGG